>RZZR01000303.1 GCA_009929795.1 Deltaproteobacteria bacterium
CCCCAAATGGGCCTGGTGCTGGCCGGTCAACCGCCGGGTCCTGTACAACCGGGCCTCGGTCGATCCGCAAGGCAAGCCCTATGCGCCCAACAAGGCGGTCATCGCCTGGAACGGGGAGAAATGGGAAGGCGACGTGCCTGACGGCGGATGGGCCCCTGGAACCAAGCACCCCTTCATCATGACCGTCAACGGCATGGGCCAGATTTTTGGCCCTGGCCGGGTCGACGGCCCGCTGCCAGAGTACTACGAGCCCTTGGAGTGCCCGGTCATCGAGCATCCATTCTCCAAACAGCTCCACAGCCCAACGGCCCTGCACTTCGCCGATGAGAAAAAGGCTGTCTGCGACCCGCGCTTTCCCTTTGTCTGCTCCACCTACCGGGTGACCGAGCACTGGCAATCCGGGGTCATGACCCGCTGGACGCCGTGGCTGATCGAGGCCGAACCGCAGATCTTCGTGGAAATGAGCCCGGATCTGGCCAAGATGCGCGGCATAGCCAATGGAGAGAAGGTCATCGTCGAGAGCGAAAGGGCTTCTCTCTGGGCCATCGCCATTGTCACCCCGAGACTCAAGCCCTTTATGGTCATGGGCCAGACCGTCCATCAGGTCGGCCTGCCCTGGCATTACGGCTGGGTCCACCCCAAGGATGGCGGTGATTCGGCCAACCTGCTGACTCCGTCCGTGGGCGACCCCAATACCGGTATTCCTGAAACCAAAGCCTTCATGGTCAACGTGAAGAAGGCCTGAGGAGGACGCCCATGAGTAAGAGCTTCTTTGTCGATCTGACCAAGTGTACCGCCTGTCGCGGCTGCCAGGTGGCCTGCAAGCAGTGGAAGAAACTGCCTGCCGAGGAAACCAAACAACGTGGCACCCATCAAAACCCGGCGGATTTCAGTTTCACCACCTACAAACTGGTCCGTTTCAACGAAGTTGTCGATGACGGCCCGTTGAAGTGGCTGTTCACGCCCGACCAATGTCGACACTGCACGGAACCCCCGTGCAAGATGGTCGCCGACCAGTTCGACGAACGGGCCGTTCTGGTGGACGAAACCACCGGAGCCGTGATCTACACCGAATACACCAAGGCCATCCCCGAGGACACCCTGCCCGACGAGATGTGCCCCTACAACGTTCCCAGACGCGATCCGGAATCTGGCGTCTGGGGCAAGTGCGACATGTGCATCGACCGAGTCCACAACGGCCTCAAGCCGGCCTGTGTCCTGTCCTGCCCCACCGGGGCCATGAACTTCGGCGACCGCGACGAGATGCTGGCAATGGCCTCGGCCCGCCTGGAAAAGGTCAAAAAGACCAACCCCCAGGCCCAGCTCTGCGACGAGGAGAGCGTACGCGTCATCTTCCTGACCGCCTATCCGCCGAAGCAGTACAACGATCACCTTCTGGCCCAGGCCCCGACGTTCGGGCCCCTGAACCGCCGGTCCCTCCTGGCCAGGTTCATCAAGCCCTCGACCTCGGGACTCCTAGGCTAACAACCTCCCTCCGCGCGAGAACCGGGCCTTCGGGCCCGGTTCTCACATCTTGAGCTCCAAGCATTTCCAACCCCGGGCCCTTGGTTTGAAATGTTGGACCTGACTGTACACATCGTAAAAAAAATTCGCTTGCGCCGTCCAAACCCAAGAATACCGGAAACCGTGAGCTCACAGCCGGAGTCATCCCCAAAGGAGTCCAAGGAAGCGGAGAGGCTTAGTGCGGAGGGAGGGCGGGTGACTCAGCAGAAAGAATTAACGAAAAGGGGTCCCTGCCGCTCGGCAAATTTCTACGAAGCAGCTCTAAGCATTTTTCCGGCCGCCCCGTCTTCGGCAAGCACCAAACGGTTGCGTCCCTGAGATTTGGCCTTGTACAGGGCCTCGTCCGCCGCGCCGATCAATGACTG
>RZZR01000304.1 GCA_009929795.1 Deltaproteobacteria bacterium
CGGCAGGCGTCCATGGTCCGGACGAGCAGGGTCTTGCGATCGGGTTCCGGGGGCTGGGCGGGCCTGTCAAGCGGCGTTTGCTCCCGGAAATAGGCCGGGAGGTCGTCGGGCCGAAGTGTCTGCCCGTCCGTGGCCACGGCGGCGTATTCCAGGGCATTCTTCAATTCCCTGACGTTGCCGGGAAAATCGTGGTCCATGAGGGCTCGCAGGGCGGCCGGATGCAGGTCCAAGCCGTCGCGCGGGCCCAGGGCCCTGATTTCGGAGAGAAAGCGTTCGGCCAGCAGGGGAATGTCCCCGGATCTTTCCCGCAGCGGTGGAAGCTGGAGAACGGCCACCCGCAGGCGGTAGTAGAGGTCGATGCGGAATTCTCCGTTCTGGACCATGGATTCCAGGTCCCGGTTGGTGGAGGCGATCATGCGGACGTCGACGCGCGCCGGGGCCGTGGCCCCCAGGGGGAAGAACTCCCGGTCCTCGATGGCCTGGAGGAGTTTGGCCTGGAGGGAGAGGGGGATCTCGCCGATCTCGTCCAGAAACAGGGTCCCGCCGCAGGCCAGTTCGAACATGCCGGGCTTGTCTTTGCGGGCGTCGGTAAAGGCCCCCTTGCGGTAGCCGAAGAGTTCCGATTCGAGAAGGTTCTCGGGCAGGGCCGCGCAGTTGACCTTGATGAAAGGCCCCATGGCCCGGGATCCGACGTTGTGGATGGCCCGGGCCAGCAGGCCCTTGCCGGTCCCGGTTTCCCCCTGGATGAGGACCGGAACCAGGGACGAGGCCAGGGATTGCACTGATTCGAAGATGCGGACCATGGCCGGAGAGCGGCCGACGATGTCGCCCACGCCGTAGGAGGCCTTGAGCTTCTTGGCCAGAAGGGCCCGCTCGCTGTCGTCGACAAAGGACTCCACTCCGCCGATGACCCGGCCCGCGTCGTCCTTGAGGGTCGCGGCGGTGATCTCCACCGGAATCTCCCGGTTGGCCCGGTCGATGATGCTCACCCGGACCTTGACTAGATCCCGGCCCGAGTCCATGGCCCGCCGCAGAGGGCAGCTCCGTCGGCAGGCGTCGGCCCGGAAGATCTCGTAGCAGCGTCGGCCCATGGCCTGATCCCGGGTGAAGCCGGTCAGCTTTTCGGCCTGACGGTTGAACGAGGTGATCCTGAAGTCGGTGTTGACCGTGAAGATGCCCACGGCCACATGTTCCAGGATGGAGTCGTGCAGGCTGGTCATGGAGTATTGGTTTCCGGGGCCAGGCCGATGGGACGACCGCAGGCGAACATGGGCTCGTGCAGGGGGATGAGGATGTCGGCCGAGGCCTTGACCTTTTTGAGGATGTCGTAGGCCTGGTAGGTATTCACGCTGGTGCCCGGTGGGATGACCTCCATTTCCAGCCCGGTCACGGCCGGGGGCGGGAAGAGGTTCTCCATGATGACGCAAAACCCGGTGATGGCCGCGGTGCCGGCCGGGGTGTCCACGAACACGGTCATGCCTCCGTCGGTGTGGGCCGGGGTGTGCATGACTCGAATGCCGGGGACGATCTCGCGGTCGTTCTCGACGATCTCGATCTGGCCGTTTTCCTCCACGTCTTCGATGTAGTCCTCCAGGTAGCGGTAATCCAATGGATGCGGGTCGTGGATACGTTCGAGTTCCTTGGCGTGGACGTAGAACCGGGCCTTGGTGAATCGGTAGTCATTCTCGCAATGGTCGGAGTGCAGATGGGTGTGGATGACGATGTCGAAGTCCTCGGGGGTCAGGCCGAAGCGGCCCAGGGCCTGGTCGATGGTCTCGATGGGCCCGCCGATGGCCTCTTCCCGGTCTGCGGACTGGATGGGCCGCATCTCCCCGGTGTCGACCAGTATCTTTGTATCACCGCCTTCCAGATACCAGGCGTAA
>RZZR01000305.1 GCA_009929795.1 Deltaproteobacteria bacterium
TTGGCCAGACCCGGGGCCAGGTTTTCGCTCACGCCGGCCGAGACGGCCAGGGCCAAGGTTGCCCCGAAGGCGACCATGGCGCCGGCCATGAAGCCGGAAATCAGAAAGGCCAGAGGCCTGTGCCGGACCATGTCCCACTTGTAGGTACAGATGTCCGCCACTCGGATCACGAGTTCGTCGATAGTGGCCGGCATTTCGCCTCCGCTGACGGGATGGTGAGTGATGTTCTCTGGAAAAGAGTCTGCGTCGAAGAAAAAAGTTCGGTCGGTAGGGGGGAAGGCGCAACAACGTCTCGGTCGACCGGATCTGCCTGCAGGGCCTAGAAAAAATCTGTGCTCAGAAATGCGCCCAGATCGCAGGGCCGATCCAAAAAACCGGCCTGCAACGCCATGCCCATGATCAGTTCGGCTCGACCCCGGTCCGGACCAAGGTCAGTGAAGGTAACGAACCCCTTGCGCAGGACGCGCTCGGCCACATTTTTGTCCACACCAGTGTAGCGTGCCTGAATATCCGCGCTCTCATAGGGATGCCCGACGACGTACTCCCCGGCCGCAGCCATGGCGGAAACAAAACTATGAGCCAGCTCGGGACTCTTCTGAAGAAGTCCATCACGAATCACTAGGACACAGCAGATGTGGCCCGGGCTCACCTCTGCAGAACGCTCCAGGATGCGCCCCTCGCCCCGGGCCTCGGATGCGGTGTGCCAGGGCTCGGAACACAAAAAACCGTCAATCTCATGCCTGGCAAGGGAAGAGAGGACGTAGGACGGACTGATATACTTGGTGGTCACTATTCGCTGGTCGGCGGGCAGGCCAAGCATTTTCGACAGCAACAGGCCATGGGTCGAAATGGAGTGAGGTAGGGCCACGGTCGAACCGGACGCAAAGCACCGCCCCAATCTGTCCGTGCGCACCGTGACCGCGCTTCCGTCGTGGTGCCCGTCCATGACGTAGCGGATGGCCAGACCCTGGTTGCGCAGGGCCATGGCTAGGGGGACCATGACAAAGGCCGCGTCAAGCATGGCGCCTCGCAGGGCCTTGATCAAACTGGTCCAGGACAGGAATCGGGACAGGTGCAGATCGTAGTCCTCCCGGTTGTGCATCTGGTGGGCGACCATGGCCAGCAGGTGATCGGAGATGGGCAGATAGCCTAAACGCACCGAACGACCCCGACTGGTTCCGAATTCGGCCAGCATGCGCTGCTTGGCATCGTGCAGACGCCGTTTTACCGTGCCCTGGGGCACGTTCAGCATCTGGGCGATGTCTCTGTAGGGTCGGCCATGGACGTAGCGCTGGATGCAGGCCTCGCGGGCCACCCCGGGAAGACTTTCCAGAATGCGCAGGACCGTGAGACGGTCCAAGTGACGGGTGCACAGGGTCACGGGATCGGCGTTGTCACAAGCCTCGTTGAGCGCATCACCTTCCGCGATAGTTGCAGTCCGTTCGTTTTGGATTCGGATGCGGTCGCAGTGCCGGATGAGAATGGTTCGAAACCAGCCTGGAAAGGCGTCCGGATCGCGAAGTTCGGCGAGCTTGAGGTAGGCCGTTAGGAAGGCCTCCTGCGCGGCATCCTCGGCCAGAGCGGGTTCGCCCACCCGGGCCGTAGCCACGGCCCGGGCCATGTCCTTGAACATGGCCACGATCTCGGCAAAGGCATTCTTGTCCCCTGTCAGGACCCGCCTTACATGAGCTTGGTACGTGATCATCACCGTCCCGCGTCGCAACGCCCATCAGGAATTGAAGCTCAATCTGTCAACGACCTCGCCCTGAAGGACGAGGCTTGACTACACTCAGCCGCAATTCCTCTTGGAGGCTTTGGCTTCAACATGCGTTACGATAGGCCGGTTGACAGGCGGCCCGCTCAGGGCGGGCATGCCACCCT
>RZZR01000306.1 GCA_009929795.1 Deltaproteobacteria bacterium
ATTGTCCGAACTCGACGTGATGGTCTTTGACCTGAACATCACCAGCACGACGCCTTTCGCCCCCTACGGAGTGTTCATCTTCATCCTGTCCTATTCGTTCTATATCTCCGCCTCCTTTGCCGACGCCTTCTCCAAGGTAGAAAAGCTTTCCGGAAATCTGGAGGAGGCCAATGTGCGGCTGGTGGACATGAACAAGCTCAAGGACGAGTTTTTGGCCAACACCACCCACGAACTGAAGACCCCGTTGGCCGGAATCGCTGGCATCGCCGAGTCCCTTCTGGCCGGGACCGGGGGCAAGATCCCGGAAACGGCCCGGGAGCATTTGAAACTTTTGGCCCACAGCGCCAAGCGGCTCTCCGGACTGGTGGATCAGATCCTCGATTTTTCCAGGCTCACCCGCCAGGACGTCTCCCTGCGCAGAACCACGGTCAATCTGCACGATGCGGTCCAGGGGGTTTTGGACATTTCCCGGGTCATGGCCAAGGCCAAGAATCTCGATCTGATCAATGCGATTCAGCCCCATTTTCACCCTGTCCAGGCCGATCCAGAACGGCTGGAGCAGATTCTATTCAACCTCGTGGGCAACGCCATCAAATTCACCCAGACCGGAACCGTCACGGTGTCGGCCGAAATCTTGGATGAATTCATCCGGGTTTCCGTGGCGGATACGGGCGTGGGCATCCCCGAAGAGGCCCAAGAACGCATCTTCAATTCCCATGAGCAGGTAGGGGCCGCGCACACCAGGGCCCCCGGAGGAACGGGCCTTGGCCTGGCCATCACCCGGCGTCTGGTGGAACTCCACGGCGGGGAGATTGCCGTGGAGTCAGAGCTTGGCCACGGCAGCGTGTTTTTCTTCACTCTGCCCGCAAACCGAATCACGGGTCATGAAAATGAGCCGAAGAACGAGGCCGACCCTCAGGTCGGACCCTTCCGTCCCGTTCTGCTTCCAAGCCTCAATCAGGCTCCAGATGACCTTGGCTGCGCCGATGGCCTAAAATACCAGGTGCTGATCGTTGATGACGAACCTGTGAACCTACATGTGATCGCCTCCTGTCTGAGACTGGCCGGGATCACCTTCAAGACGGCCAAAAATGGGGCCGAGGCCCTGAGATTGATCCAGGTCGGAGACCGCCCGGACATGATGATCCTGGACGTGATGATGCCCGGTCCGACCGGATACGAAGTCTGCAGGACACTTCGACGGGAGCACACGGCCCAGGCCATGCCGGTGATCATGCTCACGGTCAAAAACCGGGTGGAAGACATTGTCGCCGGTTTCTCGGCCGGGGCCAATGACTATCTGACCAAGCCCTTTTCCCGTGAAGAACTCCTGGCCCGGGTGGGCACCCTCTTGAAGCTCAAGCAGGCCCACGCCGTGCTCCGGGAAAACATTCGCCTGAAAGAGGAGCTGGTCCTTCGCCGCGAAACCGAGCAGGAACTCTGGCTCACGCAGCACCGGCTCTCGGGCGTGCTCGACGCCCTCGGCGAGGCCGTCCTGGCCGTGAACATCAGCCGTGAGATCGCCTTGGCCAACAAGGGCTTCGAGGCCCTATCGGGCCATGCCGCATCCAGTCTGCTTGGCCGTCCCCTGGTCGAACTCCTGGCAACGGCCCGGACGACCGGTTCCGGAGATCTGCTTTCGTTTCTGTCGGATTCCGGAGCGGACCGGGACAATTCAGCCCACTTTCCTGGCCAGATCCTTCTCGATGGGGCCGGACAGTCCCTCCCGTGCCATGTGCTGGCCACATGCCTGGACATGGAAGATGAAACACTGTTCGTGCTGGTTTTTCGTCCGCCGGATAGCCATGGAGAGGTCGAGAGGGAAGGCCTCGGCCATGGGCCCGGGGGCCTTGTTTCCATCCTTCAAGAATTCACGG
>RZZR01000307.1 GCA_009929795.1 Deltaproteobacteria bacterium
TTTTTTTGGGCGAAGGGCTGACGCGAATCAAAATCATCTGCATTCTGCTGTCCATGGCCGGGGTGGCCGGGGTGGCTTTCGGGTCTGGAGAAACCCAGGGCCGGGGCGGGTGGCCCCTCCTGGGGGTGGCCTGCGGTCTGGTCTCGGGGCTGACCTATGCCTCATACTACATCTTTTCCAAGCGATTCCTCCGAACCTATCGGGCCCCAACCATCTTTCTCTACATCCAGCCCTTCGGGGCTCTTTTTCTCCTTCCGTTTCTCGGCGGGCTCCCGACCGATGCCGTGGCCTGGGCCTCGGTTCTCTTCCTGGGTCTTGTGACCAATTTCGGGGCCTACACACTGTACTGCCGGGGGCTGGAGCGAATGGAGGCCTCCAAGGCATCGGTCCTGGCGACTATCGAGCCGCTGGCCGCGGCAGTGCTGGCCTTTGCCTGGTGGGGAGAGCGATTTTCCTTGGTCGGATATCTTGGAAGCATCCTCATTGTCGTCAGCGTGGTCGTGCTGGTCCGAGAGAATCGCCGGAATTTCCCTAATCCGTATTGACAACGCCCTGAAGCTGGTTTCAAGTATTCGCATTCAGCCTGCGGATCGCAACGGCTGGAATCGATCAAGCTAGAATCAATTCCTTTTATCTATACACAGACATTTGGACAGATGGAGGACCTTTCGATGACGACAAAATGGAGGGCGGCTCTGGCCGGGGCCGTGACTGTGATTTTTTTGGGAACCGCCGGCATCAGAGCCTCGGAGCAAAGCGGCTCTTATGTGGGGTCCGAGGCCTGCGGGGAGTGCCATCAGGAACAGTTCGAGTCCTTTTCCAAATATTCCAAAAAGTCCCACACCCAGAGGGGCGTGCTGAAGATGTTCTCGGACTTGGAGGAACAGGAGAAAAAGGAGTGCTACGAGTGTCACACCACCGGCTACGGTCGTGGCGGCTTCGTCAGTTATGAAACAACGCCACAATTCGCCGACGTGGGCTGTGAGACCTGCCACGGTCCGGGTGGGGATCATGCCGAGTACGGGGGGGACACCGAGTACATCACTAGAAGACCATTGGTGGAGAGCTGCGAGAAATGCCACAATGCCGCCCGGGTCAAGGACTTTAACTACAAGCCCCTGCTCTACAGCGGGGCCCATTGAGTTTGAGACCGAAGCGTTTCGCGGCCTAAGGCCTTTATTGATCACATCCCAGCAATCGGAGTTCCCGGCATGTACAAGCGGATCAAAAATTCTCTGAATCTGAAACTCAATCTGCTGGTCGTCCTAGTGGCCATTGTCGTGTTCACGGTCATCATCATCGTGTCAGGATACTGGCAGAAGGCGGCCATGGTCCACCAGCTCGAGGAAGCGGCCATCAAGACGGCGGAGCTGGTCAAGCTCTCCATCGAAAAGCCCATGATTGTCGGCAACGACGAGGGTACGAGGCACGAGTTCAAGTTCCTGGCCGAGCACTATCCGGATATGCGGGTGGTCATGACCAACCATGCCGGCAACATCACCTATTCCACCGAGTCGTCCAACGAGCGGAAGGATTTCGCCCAGTGTTGCGCCTCGACCGATGTCGCCGACCTCGCGTCCAGGGCCCTGAAGACCATGCTCAACGACGGGCTGATGACCGAGCTAGACGGTCGAAAAGTCTACGCCCATGTGGAATCCATAGCCAACGCCCCGTCCTGTCACCACTGCCATGGAGCGTCCAAGCCGATCTTGGGACAGATGACCCTGGTCCAGGATGTCACACCGGTCATGGCTGCCATCGACGGCCAGTTGTTCAAGATGCTGGCACTATTCCTGGCCGGGTTGATTCTCATCAGCGGAACGATCATATTTTTCATCAACAGGGTGGTCATC
>RZZR01000308.1 GCA_009929795.1 Deltaproteobacteria bacterium
CTCAATTCTTTTTGAATTCAAAAAATCGTTCCAGACTATTGACTTTGAACTTGCATCGACAATAAAGAAGGCCTTGTTCGTCGTTATTAAAATAAAAATTCCCATAATCTAATGGAGGAACCATGGAAGACTATCTCAAAGCAGCCATCGAAATCGCCAAGGCTCAGGCTAGTGTCCGGAACATGTCCGAGGATGAGATCATGGCCATGATCCAGTCTTTGTCTCAAAATTTCAAAAACATGGCCGAAGGCGAGTGTCCGGCCTCATCTTCCGCACCTGCCGTCGACCCCAAGAAGGCCATACGTGAAAAAAGCGTCGTCTGCCTGGAATGCGGCAAGGTCTTCAAAGTCCTGACCAAGAAGCATTTGGCCCTGCACGATCTCACCCCTGAGGAATACAAGGCCAAATGGGGGCTGCCAAAAGGTGCTTCCTTGGTGGCTAAATCCCTGGCCCGGGAAAGAAGAAAAAAAATGCAGGACATGCGTCTCTGGGAGAAAAGAACGAAAAAAGCTTAGCCTTTTACTGAAACGCAATGCGGAAAGCCGCCGGAAGACCCTAGCTGGGGTTTTCCGGCGGCTTTTTTTTTGGGAAAAAGCAGAATGATCGGGAGCGAGTCGGCCAAATGGGTAAGCCCGGGTGTCCTTGTGACGAACACCAGGCCTCCCAAATCATCCAAAAATCATTTCTTTCCGCTCTTCAAAATATCGCGTATCTCGGCCAGCAGGACCACGTCGGCCGGTGGGGCTGAGGGCGCGGCCGGAGCGGCCGGCTTTTCCATGCGCCGTTTCAGGGTATTGATCCCCTTGATGACCAAAAAAATGGCAAAGCCGATGATGGTGAAATCGACCAGGGTCTGGATAAAATTTCCATAATTTATGGTCGCCGCTTCCATGCCCTCCATGGGCGGGGCCAGATCGATCTTCAGGCTGGAAAAATCCATGCCCCCGACCAACATCCCAATAGGCGGCATGATGACGTCGGCCACCAGCGAGGAAACGATCTTGCCGAACGAGGTTCCGATGACCACGCCCACGGCCATGTCCACCACGTTTCCCCGCATGGCAAACTCCTTGAACTCGGAAAAAAAGCCCATGCCGAACCTCCTTGCATTGCAAATTGACGAAAACGGAAAACTTTCAGGAATCTACGCCCGATCTAGCTTACACGTCAACGACCTCTACAAGGCAAGAATGGCTGAGGAATACGTCGTCAAATGCTCAGAACCCGGCCCAAAGCTTCAGGGAGATGGGTGATGATCTCGGCGATACTTGTCGCCGGGGACGGATCGGCCAGGCTTCCGGCCATCCTGTTGGCACGAAGGGCCACCAAGGCGGCCTCGGACGTTTCCAGACCGCAGGCCATGAGGGCCGAAACCATGCCGGTGATGGTGTCCCCGGTCCCGCCAATGGGTTCCAGATTGGGGATGTCGGGCTCCCGGACCATGTGCATGACGCCCTGGCTATGGGCCACGAAATCGGTTTTTCCCTTGATCAGCAGAAGTCGGGCGGCATTCCCATGCTCGTAGGCTCGGGCCGCCAATTCCTCCACCCGATCTTTCTGGTGCAGGATAAAGCCCCGGGTGTAAAAGGGGTGGGGGGCGTTTTCGTCGGCCAGAAAGGCCAATTCCCCGACATCCGGGGTGAACAGATCATACTCCGGGGCCTGGCCGCCGGCCTTGGCCGCGTACATATAGCCTGCGTCGGCCACCAGGAGGGGCCTCTTTTCCATGTCTTGAATGGCGAAAAGGATTCGGTTCTGCCAGTCGATATCGGGCTGGAGATAATGGAAGGCCAGGACCGTGGGGCCCAGCTCGTCCACATGGGCCTCGAGAAATCGATAGAT
>RZZR01000309.1 GCA_009929795.1 Deltaproteobacteria bacterium
CTCGTGGGCTGGCCGTCCGGGTGGCGAGAAACACTTCCGACCCACTCCGACCCGTCGTACCGGAGAGGGAAGTAGACGGCCTCTTTCGTCCAAGCTGTGAATGGCTGGCCCTCCTCGACGCCGTAGCCGTCGTCGAACTCCCTGTCCAGCTCCTTCTCGGTCAGCGTGATTGAGACGATGTCGTCCATCGTCTCTCCACGCTTCTTCATCGCGCTTTCGATGAGGTTGCGCCATGTGTTCATCTTCTTGATTCTCCTAGGGTTTTAGCTCCCTCCTTGGGGCCGGTCAGATCAATGGGGCGCTAGTTGACGTGCCACTGGGTGGCGCGACGCGCCTTCCACGAGCGGCGATGCGGGCGGGTCGCCTTCACCCCCCAAAGGGGGCGGACGTGGTTGGTGGAGCGGGCGGGGCGGACCCGGGGCGCGGCACCGAACTCCTCGATGAGTTCGGGGGCCTCGGCGATGAGGCAAGCGGTCTGCGCCGCCTCATTGAGGGTCTTGCCATGCTTGTGGATTGCGGCCATTATTCCTCTCCGGTCATCGCTTTGTTGATGAGAGCCGTGACGTCACAGCTCCTGACGCTCATGGTCTCGTTGTTGAGACCCTCCATGTAGGCCGTAACGGCCGTGACAAACACCTCCGCCTCAAGACGGGAGATGGTCCTCTCCAAAATGGGCTGGAGCGCTCGTTTGGCCTGTTCGGCGCTGATCGGGCCTGGGCAATTCTGCAGGCCCGCCTCCCACGAGTCCAAGGACTCTTTGACGAGCATCTCAGTAAGCGTCTTCAACATGATGAAATCTCCTCTACATGAGTGTGGGTTTTACGCCACGCTCGGGATAAACCCGAGGTGGGCGAAGCTGACGACCTTACGGACGGTCCCGTCCGACATGGTCTGCTCGACCGAGGCCCGCTCAGAGGCCGCATAAAGCGGCTCCACGTCCAGCTCCTTCAGGCGCTTGGCCAAGCGCTCCGTCAGGTAAGGAGCCCCGCCAATCATGGCCTGGCCGATATACGTGGTCGCGACTGACCAGGCGGCGATGCGCTCGCCGTTGGCGAAGAGTTCGGCCGCCTTCTCGGTCTGGTCCCGGCGCCATTGCGCCAGCTCGTCGAAGACGAGCGCCAAGATCGACTCGACCCGCGAACGCAGGACCGTGTCCCTCGTTTCGGGGGAGGCGATCAGCACCTCCTTCTCGACCGTCAGGAGCTGCTCGAGCTTGGCCCGCCGGTCAGCCGGCAAGTCGACGACGCCCGCATTGATTTGGGCTGGGGTTGCTTGGTGTTGGGTGAGGTTAAGGATCATCGTTGTGTCTCCTATCGATAATGGATCCTCGCCAATTCATGGCTCGAATCCAGCGCTTGCGCCTTTCGTGGGATCCTTCCGGTCTGGATCCCGACCACGGCTTGAGGCCAGCTTAGTGTCTCTGACCCCACTGAATACCAGCTCCTCCTTCCCGGATGCAGGGAAGGCAGCCGATACGTGTTCGGAACCGGGTCTCCGAACCGGTCCAAGAACACTGATCGTCCATGATCCCAGACCAGATTGGCCTCGGCCCAAGACTGGAGCCAGTCGATCTCCGATAACTTATCAAGGGCTTGGCGGCCGGTCTCGTAGTTGCTGGGCTTCCTTGGCCACTCGTCGCAGTACCTGTTCTGGTAGATCAGGCTCGGGTAAGCGTACACCCCGAGAGAGAACTTGGCTTGCGGCGGGATGGACCGGTCCTGCAGGATCTGGGTCGGGCGATGCCGGACCAGCCTCAAGGGCTGCTCGATCTGCGTCCAGATCCTTTTCCTCCAAAGACGGGTCGCCTTCCCGTCGTTGTAGGGATCCCAGACC
>RZZR01000310.1 GCA_009929795.1 Deltaproteobacteria bacterium
GAATTTCAGCACATAAATGTCGAGAAAATATTTTCCAATGCCGCAAAAAAGGTAATTTTAGTCGATGAACTGCACAACACCTGAATCAGTGAAAATCCATCAGTAAAAAGTGGCTAAAATTACAATCAATATATTGAAATTTCAGTATAAATTTATCAATATACGCCTGTCCAAAAAACTCACTTGGCAGGTGAAAACATGAAGCGACTGATCCTCGAGCAGAGCAACGACGAATTCTACACCAGCCACTCCGGCCTGGCCCTGGCCGGCGCGTGCATCAACCGCCACAGCGACCTGGGGCGGCAGGTGGGCCGGCTGAGTCGAGGTGGCGGCCAGATCGCCGACATCGACATCCTCCGCAGCTACCTGGGGCTGCTGTGCCTGGGCAAGAGCGATTTCCAGGCCATCACCGGCATGCGCGACGACGACTTCTTCCAACAGGCCCTGGGCATCGGTCGCGTTCCCTCGACCGAGCGTTTGCGGCAGCGACTGGACGAGGCGGCCGCCGACGGCCTGATCCCGCTGGTTTTCCGCAGTTCGCAATCCATGCTCAAGCAACTCGGCGTCAAGGTCTCGGGCTATGCCGATGGCCTTGTGCCCCTGGACGTGGACGTGTTCCCCCAGGACAACTCGAACACCCGCAAGGAAGGGGTGAGCCGCACCTACAAGAACTTTGACGGTTATGCGCCCATCGCCGCCTACCTGGGCATGGAGGGCTGGTGCCTGGAGGTCGAACTGCGCCCCGGCAGCCAGCACGGGCAGGCGGGGTTCGTGGTGTTCATCCAGCGGGTCATCAAGGCGGCGCATGTGCTCATCGAGCAGGAGATCGTGGTCCGTCTGGACTCGGCCCACGACGCGCTGGAAACCCGGGAGGCTCTGGCCGCGGCGGAAAACGTCCGCTTCCTCATCAAGTGGAACCCGCGCAACAGCAACGAGCTGGCTTGGCGGGACCGCGTGTTCAGCGAAGGCAAGGTGACCACGCCCCGGGCCGGCAAGCGGGTCGGTTTGTTGGTGGTCGACGAGCCCATGCAGGTCAATGGGTCGGCTTACCCCTGCAAGCGGATCGTGCGCGTGACCGAACGGACCACCGACCGGCATGGCCAGTTGCTGCTCACCCCGGATATTACCCTGGAAGGCTGGTGGACCGACCTGGACATGGAACCCGAGCAGGTGATCGCCCTGTACCGGGACCACGCCACCTCGGAGCAGTTCCACAGCGAGTTCAAGACCGATCTCGACCTGGAGCGGCTGCCCAGCGGCAAGTTCGCCACCAACGCCCTGGTCATGGCGCTGGGTACCTTTGCCTACAACATCCTCCGAACCATCGGCCAGATGGGACTGCTTGGCCAGTTCGCCCCGATCCGCCACCCGGCCAAACGCCGCCGCATCCGCACGGTGATCCAGGAACTGATCTACCTGGCAGCCCGGCTGATCAGCACCGGCCGGCGGCTTATCCTGCGCTTCAGCCGGCATTGTCCGGTGTTTGCCGCCTTCCAGGGGGTGTACCGGCAACTTGTGCCGGCGCGCTGACCGCGGCGACCGGGGTGAAAGTGACCAGCAGCAGGAGAAGTGCGCCCGCTGGTCGAAATTTTACTGAGATTTCAAGGAGCAAGACGCCAATGTCGCCGTAGCGTGCGGCTGGAACAGGATGCGGGAGACCACGATCTCCCAAAATTGCCGGTGCGAGACTGGTTCGTGCCAGTCTGAGCTAAAGCGTCACGGATTCAGGTCTATTGTAGATTTGACCGCCTTCCACGCTTGCCGTGAAAGAAATTCCGGTTGAGACTTGAGCGTCAATCTCCCCTCCGAAAAAGACAAAAAATTCTAC
>RZZR01000311.1 GCA_009929795.1 Deltaproteobacteria bacterium
GTGGGGTGGAGTTTGAGACGGACGGTGCGTTTCATAAATCATATATGCAATAGTTTTGTACAAATGTCAAGAGGAAATAGGAGGCGGCGCTTCCTCCCCTACCTGAAGGAAGGGGTCTCCGCACCGAAGATTGATGAATAGGGGCCTTGTCTCGGCTCTGTCAACGATGTAATCTGGAAAAAACCGAGGGACGGCCTACCCGTGGCGGCGAATAATGATCTCCAGGCCCGGGAAGAAACTGGGCGGTTCCTCGACCTGGCCCGGGGCTATGTTCCGGCCTGATTGGGAGTTGCGGTTCGGCTGGAAATATTGTTTTCTGATCTCGTGCTTCGGGTCCTGCCATCGACAACGGTTCGGCCTTTGACGGATTCAGACTCACTGTAACGTGCGATCAGGAGAATCCCCCATGTACTTCCCCACCGCCGACATCGAGGTCGCCTTGTGGATTCCTCCGACGGTGGCCTTTGTCGTCTCCTTTTTCACCTCCATGGGCGGGGTGTCCGGGGCCTTTCTGCTTTTGCCCTTTCAGATGTCCTTTCTGGGCTACACTCATCCATCCGTCAGTGCCACCAACCAGGTCTTCAACATTGTGGCCATCCCCAGCGGGGTCTATCGCTACTGGCGAGAGGGCCGGATGGTCTGGCCCCTGACCTGGATCGTCATCCTGGGCACCCTGCCCGGGGTCTTCATCGGGGCCGTGGTCCGGGTACTTTGGCTCCCGGACCCCAGGCACTTCAAGCTCTTTGCCGCCGGGGTCCTGCTCTACATCGCCGTGAAAATGATCCTCGACCTGACCGGGAAAGGCGGGGCAAAAACCTCCAAGGCCGAGGCCGAACGGAAATTCCAGGAACTGGTCAGGGCCTCGCGCCGGGCCGGGACCGAGGGCCCGGTCCAGGCCACCACCGTCGGACGCTTCAACCTCAAACGTCTGGCCTTCACCTTTCACGGCGAGTCCTTTGACGTCTCCTTCGGGGGGATCTTCCTGCTCAGCTTCCTGGTCGGCATCGTCGGCGGGATCTACGGCATCGGCGGCGGCTCCATCATCGCCCCGTTCTTCATTACCTTCTTCGGCCTGCCGGTCTACATCGTGGCCGGGGCGGCCCTCATGGGCACCTTTGTGACCTCCATCGCCGGGGTGGCCTTCTATCAGGCCATCGCCCCCCTCTACCCGGACCTGTCCGTGGCCCCGGACTGGGTCCTGGGCGCCCTCTTCGGCCTCGGAGGCATGGCCGGCATGTACCTCGGGGCCCGCTGCCAGAAGCTGGTTCCGGCCACGGGCATCAAATGGATGCTCTCGGCCGTCATGCTCTTCACGGCCGGAAAATACGTCTTCGATTTTGTGCGGTGAAGAACGAGATTATGGAGGAGTGGTTTTTCACCATAATCATCCCAGGGAACGGATAAACGCGGCAAAATGAAGGATACGCCGACTGTTGTCGCGATGAAACAGAAGATGCTCGAAATCTTTTTGTTTTTGCCGCAGATCAACTGTTTGCAGCGACGTTTCAACAGCGGCCTTCAGTTCCGAGAGGTTGTGAATTCCAAGGCTGCTGCCGAGAAATCGGTAATCCGGTTCCGTCCGTGACAACAGAAACATGACATCGTAGTAATCACGCCCCTTGCCCCTGGCGAGCATGGCGGAAATCTTCATGGAACACAGTACTGCTTCGGACGGAACCGGAAAGGGGAAGAACAGGCCGCACCCCTTGATGAATTCCATGACCGGTTCATCAATCTTCGGTGCGGAGACCCCTTCCTTCAGGTTGGGGAGGAAGCGCCGCCTCCTATTTCCTCTTGACATTTGTACAAAACTATTGCATATATGA
>RZZR01000312.1 GCA_009929795.1 Deltaproteobacteria bacterium
GCGTGAGCGTGGCCATGAGCTACAACACCCAGGGCGCCTATCTGCAACTGCTCACCGAAGATTTCGCGGGCAACATCGACTACACGGCGTATCTCGTCGGCCGGGAGCTCAATGCCACCGAGGTCAAGCAGTACGTGGACTATGTGGAGGAAAAGGTCGGCTCTTCAGGGGTCACCTACATCGCTCGGCTGAAGATCACCAACGGCGGGCAATTGCGGGACAAGCGCAATGTCTATGGCAACATCCAGCTTCTGGGTGAGATGGAGGATCTCTTTGGACGGCTCAAGGAGCAGTATGAGGAGTTCGCGGACCAGAAGGAAATCCAGAAGAAGCTCCTGGAAAACATGACCTCCTTGAAAAAGCACATCACCCTGGCCATCAAGAAATTCTACGCCAGCCACGGTGACGCAACCGTGACCCGTGTCGGGCTCATGAACTACGGCCTGGGCCAGGGGGAATTGTCCTTCAGCGAGGCCAGCGGCACCAAGGAGGACATCTACCATGCCGCGGCCTCGGCCAGCTACTCCGGCCTGAGTGGCGGCGGCGGGGCCTCGGCCGACGTGGCCGTGGCCAGAAAAAACGGCTGGGCCACGGCCTTCAAGCAGGTCAACGTCAAGGCCGAGGCCAAGCCCGCGGGCGTGGTGGACACGAGGGTCTGGGCCACGAGCATCTATGACATGCTCAGCAACGAGTCCAAACCCATCCAGGTTCCGCCCCTGTCCGGCCTGCCGCCCATGGCCGAGCTGAAGCTCCCCGAACCCGTGGGCCCGTACAAGAACCCCAACGATCCGCCGGACACCTGCTTCACGTCCTACAAAGAGTGGCAAGAATACATAAAGGGAAAAAAGGCCGCCGCCGGGCAGGACAAGGCCCAGGCCGAGAAGGCCGAGGCCGAGATCAAGAACAAGGGCGTCCGGAAAACCTTCTCCGAAGGGGTCAAAGAGACCGGCCCGGAACTCTTCGACACCTTCATGTGGGAACAGGCCGATCTGGACAGTCGGCGGCCGGTATCCGGTGAAACCGAGAACAGCAACATCGTCCGGGTGGACAAGATGTTCGTCACCTCCTTCAAGACCACGCCCTATGACCACCTCATCCCCTACCTGCGGCCCGACCTGGACATTCCCGGCCAGGCCAAGCAGCTCGACGGCTTCCCCAACGCCTCCAAGCTCCTTTTGGCCATCAACCATGTGGACCGTCTGGAGACCTATGTCCGCTTCCTAAGCAATATCGCCGTCAGCCGGGTCACGCCGGACATGGCCAACAAGTTCGCCGCCTTTTCCAATGACTTTTCCGAGAAGGGCTTCACGCTGATCACCGAATGCTTGAACAACGGCGTGGACATCAAACCCGACCTTCTGGCCAGCTTCGGGACCAAGATGTTCGGGGCCGACGGCCTCGGGGGTGAACTGAAGAGATTCATGGAAGACCCGGACCAGGCCCGCTACATCAGTTTTCTGCTCGACCCTCAGGTCGTGCCTCTCTGGAACGATGCCCCGGGCGGATACCTGCCTCTGGCCGTGAACGAGGGCAAAACCTGTTTCGCCGATCTGGTCGCCTACCGCAAGGCGCCGATATCGAACAGTCAATATGGGCCTTATAATTTTGATTATTACAATTATTTATGGTATGAATTCAGACCCTTCACCGACCCGAGCAAGAATCCCCTGGCCTTGTACGGGGAATTCAACACCACCTTCAAGACGCCCTGGTTCGCCGTCTTCCAATACAACCAGTTCTGGGACCCCAACCTCTTGTTTCTGGAGCGCAGCGGGGCAACGTAGATCATTCATGGCTACAACTATGTCGCCCATCTCAA
>RZZR01000313.1 GCA_009929795.1 Deltaproteobacteria bacterium
TTGAGAATGCGGAATTGTTCGGTGATCATCGTTCGTCGCCCTCCCCGGTTTCCACGTCAATCAGTTCGAGACAGGCGTGCGGACAGAACGGTACGCACCGGCCGCAATGGATGCAGATGTACGGGCGGTTGTCGTGGTCGAGGGCCACGGCGGCCACCGGGCAGGCCCGGACGCAGGCGTTGCAGCGGATGCAAAGGTCCTTTTTGACCTTGACTCCGCCGCCCTTGCGCTGGGTGAGGGCCCCGGTGGGGCAGTTTTCGGCGCAGGGGGCCGGATCGCAGGCCACGCAGAGGCGGGCCTCGAAGCCGGTGGACAGACCGCCGGACGAGGCGATGCGGATGCCGGAGGTCTCCCAGGAGAGCCGACCGTGGACCAGGCGGGCGCAGGCCAGGGAGCAGGAATGGCACCCGATGCAACGTTCCATTCGGGAGGCAATGAGTTTTTTCATGAAGAACCGGATTGGTTGAGGTGATGGTGCGGAATCGAAACCCGAGTCTGCCCGGTCCAAACCGGGTCGTCAAGAAGAGGGCGGTTCTCGTGTTTGGCCAAAAACTCGGCCTCGACCCCTAAAGGAAACGTATGCTTCGGCCGATATCTGGGATATGAGCCTGCAAAAGATTGTGGCCGAGGAGGTTGTATGAGCAGTCGTTCCATTTGTGCCGTGGGATGGAAATGGACATTCATGGGCACGGTCCTCCTGGCCGGTGCTTTGGTCTGGACCAGCGTCAGGGCCGAGTCATATTCTGATTCTCTGCCCGCGGAGGATCCCTTGAGGGTCCTGATGGGTGACGCATATGCGGAAACGACTGGTCCGGTCTCCTCCTCCGGGCAAGGGACGGTCGAGGACTATCCGGAGACGCCCCTGGTCGGCCCGTCGGAAGATTCGACGGTTGAGTACTATCCGGAATTGCAGCCCATGGACGACCCATACCGGCGGGACTTCGGCGATGATGGCCGGGGAATGGCGTCTCGTGATCCTTTGTACGACTGTGGACCGGGGGTTTTGAAGGCCGAGCAGTATCCGGTATCCGTGCCCATGGCCGATCCCTGCCGACAGCCCTTTGATCCCGGGGCTCGGGTCGACACCTGGCCCGAACGCTGGAACTGCGCGGCTCGTTCCGGCACATCCGATTATTCACGTTCCGGAGATTCTCACGGTCGCCCTGCCGGGTCCTGCTATGGTCGACCTGCCACTGTTTCGAGTTTCCGCGGAGGACAGACCAACGTGAATGGGGAGTGCGTCCCCGTCAGGGATTCGGAAGGCCTGTATGCCGGGTTCTATGTTCCTGACGGTCGGGGGGGATACGTCTTTATCGGGGACCGAAGGCCCCTGCGTCTGCCGGACCAACGGAGCGAGCAGGGCCGGGAGATCGTTCTCCAGATTCGGGAACTGGCCGACCAGTTGTTCGCGCCTCTCATGGGCCAATCCAACTCCGGGGTCATGGCCATCCCGACTTCCTTCGTCAATCTGGACGATTTTTCGGGCACGTCCTCTTTCGGGCGGCTCATGGCCGAGCAGATGTTCTACGAGTGCAACACGAGGGGCATTCCTGCCCAGGAGTACAGGATGACCCGGGAGATTCTGCTCAAACAGCGGGAAGGGGAGTTCACCATGGCCCGGGACAGCGATCTGGTCCGAAAGTCCGTGTCGGCCTCCTGCGTGATTACCGGAACCTATTATTTCGACCGGGACAACGTCATCGTCAACGCCCGGCTTTTCAAGCTGGAAACGGGCCTGGTCCTGACCACGGGGATGATCGTCATTCCCCAGACCACGACCGTGCGGAAGATGCTGGCCCGAAGAACGGGGA
>RZZR01000314.1 GCA_009929795.1 Deltaproteobacteria bacterium
GTAGAGGGCGGTGACGGTCAGCCAGACTTCGAAGGTCAGGAAGGTGGCGGCCATGATTTCCGTGCCCTGAAAGGTCAGGTCCCGGATGGAGATGACCGAGACGATGGCCGAGTCCTTGATGGTGGACACGAATTGTCCGGCCAGGGGAGGAAGGATGCGGGGAACGGCCTGGGGCAGGACGATCAGGGTCATCTGCCGGAGGGGCCCCATGCCCAGGGCGGCCGAGGCTTCCCACTGGCCGCGGTCCACGGATTGGATGCCGCCTCGGACGATCTCGGCGATGTAGGCGGCCTCGAACAGCGACAAGGTGATAACGGCCGCCAGGAATGCCTGGGCCTGTTCGGGCGGGGCAAAGAATAAGGTCAGCATGGCCCGGCCGGTCTCGGAGCTCGGGTTCAGCAAACGGTCCAGGCCCAGAAGGGGCAGAATCTGGTCGCTTAGGATGAAATAGAAGATGAAGACCAGGACCAGGGGGGGGACATTGCGCACTCCCTCCACATAGGTGGCGGCCAGAAGGCGTTTGGCCAGCCCTCGGCCCGATCGGGCCAGACCGACAATGGTGCCCAGGATCAAGGCCAGGGTCATGGACCACAGGCTCAGGCGGATAGTGGTCACAAAGCCCATTCCCAGAAGGCCCAGCCCCCAGGCCCCGGTTTCGGGGTTTTGGCGAATCAGATAGCCGGGGATTGCCGACCAGTCCCAGTCGTGGTCCAGGGCGACATGGGCTCGCCAGATCAGCCAACCCCCGGCCAGAAAAAGCAGGAGAACAAGGGTCAGGTCCACATTCGTGAATCTGACTTTTTTTCGTCTCATGGGTCCTAGCCTACTTGAGATCCTTTTCCCAATCGCGGGTCTCGAACCAATAGGCCTTGCGCTCGGCGATCCAGCCCTCGGCTTCCACGACCCGGATCCAATTGTCGAAATAGTTCAGGGTGTCGGGATCGCCCTTGCGAACGGCAAAGCCGATGGGCTCACGGGTGAAGGTTCCTTGTACCGGCAGAAAGAGTTTGTCGGGATGTTTGAGGGCCAGAAAGGCTGGTCCCGGAGCCGAAGAGACAAAGGCGTGGGCGCGGCCGGAGAGGACTTCCTGTACGGCCTGGGCCTCGTCGTCGAACATTCTGACCTGGGCTCGGGGCATGTGTTTTTTGGCCGCATCCACGGATGTGGCCCCCAGGCGGACGGCCAGGACCACGCCATGGTCGTTGAATTTTTCCAGACTGTCGAACCCCTTGGCCTTGCTCGTGTTGGCCACCAGGGCCATTCCCGAATGGTCGTAGGGAATGGTGAAGTTGACCTTCAGGTTCCGGTCGGGCCGGATGCCCATGCCGCCGATGATGACGTCGAACTTGCCGGTGATCAGGGCCGGGATGATGCCCGACCATTTGGTGGGCACGAATTCGGGCCGAACGCCCATGTCCCGGGCCAGGCGTTCGGCCACGTCGATCTCGAAGCCCACGAACGTGCCGTCCTTGGCCTGCATGGCCCAGGGGGCGAAGGTCGAGAAGCCGACCCGAAGAACGCCTCGTTTCAAGACGGCCTCCACCGTGCTCTCCGAGGCCAGTTCATCTTGAATTTTTCCGGCCGTGGCCGGAACGGACAGGGCCAGGAGGGTGATAAGGATCAGGGTCAGGATTCGATCGATCATGTCGGGTTCCTCCGTGAAGCAAAATGGATGGTTGATGTCGGATCTTCAGCTCCTCAAGGCCATGCGGCGTTCCAGGAGCGTGGCCGTCAGGGACAGAATGAGGTTCAGGACAAGATAGACCCCGGCCACGGCGAACCAGACCTC
>RZZR01000315.1 GCA_009929795.1 Deltaproteobacteria bacterium
GATCGCCGCAGCCATGCTGAACGTCTATCGCTGGCCGAGGCGAAACTTCAAGGCCCTGGAAGTGATCACTCTCGTTTTCTTCGCCGCCCACTTCGTGAGTACGGTGTTTTTGGGACTGTCGTTCTTCGTTGTCCACGGCCCGGTTCTTTCCAACGTCACCCTGGCCGCAATGGCCTGGGGGACTCTGTTGGCCGGGTCCCCCTTCACCTCTCAATACGCCCGGGACGATTGGGACGAGTCCTATTGGGACGACCCATCGTTCCTGCGGATCAATGGGATCATCACCGCCGTCTGGGGGGTGGTCTTTACAGCCAATGCGGCCATGTCGGTCATGGCGACATGGTTGGATTTGGCCGAGGGTGTCCGTTCCTGGCTTCTGGTGATTCTGCCCAACGTCGGCATCGCCCTGGCTATCGTGTTTTCGGTCCGATTTCCCGACTTGGCCGTGCGAACCGAGCTTCAAAAGCATATCGAGGCCATGAACCCCTTCAAATGGACCGGGCCGGATTTCAAGGCCGTCCGCCCGGAGGGAGCCAACCGGCATGACGTCATCGTCATTGGTTCCGGCATCGGGGGCTTGACCGCCGCGGCGTTGCTGGCCAAGCGCGGGCTCAAGGTTGCCGTGTTCGAGCAGCACTACCAGGCGGGCGGATTCTGCTCGTCGTGGACTCGGGTCGTGAAGCGGGGCGACGAACGGCTCCGCTATACTTTCGACGCCGGCGTTCACGACGTCAGCGGTCTCGGCGACCATGGTCCTGTTCGGAATCTTTTGAAACAGTTGGACATTCAGGACGTGATCGATTGGCGGCACATGGGGCACGAATACCGTCTGGAAGGCCTTCAACTCCAGGTTCCGCCCGATTGTCCAGACGGGTTCCAGCGTATGCTGGCCGAGCGTTTTCCCAATGAAAGAGATAAGATTCAGGAATTTTTCGATATCGTCCGTTCTGTCTACCGCGAGATGTACGACGGGGTCGAGAAAACCGGCGGTGTGCCGCGACCGCCCGAAACGGTGGAAGCGTTGTTGGACTACCCGAAAACCCATCCCCACAGCCTCAAATGGGGGGAGACACCCTACAGGACCATGCTGGACCGTTTTTTTCAGGACGATCAGCTCAAGGAAGTCCTTCTGGCCTTGACCGGGTATCTTGGCGACGACCCGAAGGCCTTGAGTTTCGAGGATATGGTGCCCATCTTCGGATATTATTTCGACGGTGGATACTACCCGGTCGGCGGCTCTCAAACCTTGGCCAAGGCCTTGGTGAAGGTGATCGAGGACAACGGCGGTTCCGTGCAACTGAAGACCGCGGTGACTCGGATTCTGGTCGAAAAGAACCGAGCGATAGGCGTGACCACGAACGAGGAAAGGCATTTGGCCGAGGCCATCGTGGCTAATTCGGACGTTCGCAAGACGTTTCTGGAGCTTGTCGGTCCTGAACATCTGCCGGATGGATTCGTGCATGACATCGAGGCCCTTCGATCGTCCACATCGGCATTCATCGTCACACTTGGGATTGATTGCGTGCCGGATATCGCCCCGATCACGATCGTCGATGAAGTCTGCATTGCCACGCCTTCCCTCGTGGATCCAGGGTTGGCCCCGGCCGGCCATGCCGCGGTCGAGCTTCTGAAACTGGTCCCCAGGCAGGAGACCGCTTCTTGGGATCCCCGGAATCCGGAGTACGAAGGGCTCAAGAGGAGATGCGGGGACGAATTGATCGACGCGGCCGAAAAGGTCATCACAAACC
>RZZR01000316.1 GCA_009929795.1 Deltaproteobacteria bacterium
GCAGGATTCTGGATCGCGACTGAACGCCCCGCCCAGGCCAACTCCCTGCCCAGGATGGCCTTGCAGCTCATGGGCTAGGCAGGGGCGGAATACTCTTCCCGACCCAAGAACGGTCTGTGTCCGAGGTCAGCCCATCGACCTGACATTCTGTAAACAGCACTGTGCAGAATGATCGATCGTTTTCCATGGTGCCCATGTCAATCGAATTGTCGAGCCCGACCTGTCCACCCCTTTGCGCCGGGTGAAATCGTGGCCGACGACAGATGATGGAAAAAACTCCGAAATCCCCCTCAAGTTTTCGTCAAGTTCGGCCGATATTCTATTGAGTAACAGACGAAATCACGGGAGGTGATCGCCTATGGTTGATTCCCTGAGCAACGGCTCCGCGGCCATGTCATTGGCCCAGAGCTCTTTCGACGCCCAATTGGTCACCAAAACCCTGGATCGGATGAATGCGCCGGCCAACGTCTCCCAGAACCAGAACGCCCTGGACTACGAGTTCCAGAAAGACGTCCTGAGCGCCGCCTTCACCGGGAAAGGGGGTAACCTCAACGCTTCCGTCTAACCCAACCCCATGTTCGTCTGTTCGAGAAGCCCCGTCCGGCAATGGTCGGGGCTTCTGTGTCTGCTTTCTGGCGCGACCTTTCTGACGAAAATGATCAGATTCCAGATGCGAACCGCACCCTTTTGCACTGGCTTGAAGCCTTCCCATCGGGCCTTGCCTGCCTTGGCCTCCCGCACTAGAGTCCAAACCATGATCGCTTGAGAAAAAGCATCGTTTGGCCGTGCTGCCAGCAAAAAATCGAAATCAGACATTGGAATCCACGGCAACCGGCCACGAAAAAACTGATCGCAGGTTCAATTCGCACCGCCGACCGATGTCTGAACATGAGGTATCTTGATGGAAATCACGCTCCACCCCGACATGAGTCGATGGATCGACGATAAGGTGAGCTCGGGACTCTACAACAGCCCGAACGAACTGATCCTCGAGGGCCTGCGCCTCCTGAAAATCCAGGAGGAACAGCGCCTGGCCCTGACCGAGGACCTCCGGAGGGACATTCTGGTCGGAATCATGCAACTGGACGCCGGTCGGGCTGAAGTTTTCGACCATGAGGCGGTCACTGGCATCAAAGATGCGGCCCGCTCAAAAAGCCTTTGGTCTACTTCTTCAGATTATAAAAATTCGGACCGAGACCAGGGCCGAATTTTCTGAACGGAGACCATGTGGACGACCACCCAAATCGGACCAACACCTCCACGGCCATCCAGGTCCGAGGCCTGACCAAGGCCTTCGGCGACCTGACCGCCGTGGACGGCCTGGATTTCGAGATCCCGTCCGGGCGAATCTTCGGCCTCCTCGGCCCCAACGGGGCCGGCAAGACCACGACCATCAACATGCTCACCGGCCTGGCCCGGCCCGACAGAGGGGAGATCCGCATTGCCGGGCTGGACTGCACAGCCAGACCCCGGGCGGCCCAGCACCTTGTCGGCGTGGTCCCGGACGAGAGCAACCTCTACCCGGAGATGACCGGGTTCGAAAACCTTTGCTTCTGCGCCGCCCTCTACGGCCTGAAGAAAAAGGAACGCCAAGCCAGGGCCAAGGATCTTCTGGAGGCCTTTGGCCTGAGCCAGGCCGCCGACCGCAAGTTCGCCGGCTATTCCAAGGGCATGAAGCGCAAGCTGACCATCGCCGCCGGGATCATCCACTCCCCGGCCATCCTCTTTCTGGACGAGCCGA
>RZZR01000317.1 GCA_009929795.1 Deltaproteobacteria bacterium
CTTCTGATGAGACAGCGGTTCTGGCCTATCGCGACCAAGAACAGGAAGGCTAACCTCTCGATGCTTACCCCCGGAAGTGTAGTTCTTTCCTGCCGCGGCTACCGTCAGACCTCCTGACCTCGTGAGATTTTGTCACGACACCAATTCGTAGAACAGCCGGAGGTCTGTGCCGGGGAATATCGTCCGGGTTGCATTCAGTTCCCCGATGAGATGCAGGATCGTGACCCTGCTGCACCGGTTGGCCGGTTGATGCAGGCGAACGGTCAGTGTTTTGGCCTCGTGATCGGGCAGGATATCGGCTTCCATGGCATACAGACCACGAAGCAGGCTTCGTGCGTCGTCCTGGCGGCGCAGGGTGTGGCGGACAATGTTCGCCATGGCGGTTTCAGCCCGGTAGGCAATGAGTTTGATCGTGTCGATGAAATACTTGCCTTTCATGCCCAGCATCCGGAACCGGTCCTCCGGCGGCAGGTCGGCAAAGTGTACATGCCGCGGGGTTGCTTTCCGGCAGGCCTTCAGGTCCGCCACGGTGCGCGTCATCTCCGCAACGGCTTCCTGCAGGGCTGACTTCTTCGTTTCGTACTCCGTCACTTTGTCCGGTTCGATATCGTCACAGAGGAGGATGCTGTCACATTCGCACCGTTTCCGGGCCAGCAGGGCCGTCTGTTTTCTCACCTCGCCGTCCACCTCCCGGTATTGCGGGTTGACCACAGGGGTGCTGTCAGGAATTTCTTCCGTCGAATAGTCGGCAAGGCGATCGAGGCTATAGTGCTCACGCATGTACTTGAAAAAATTCTCCTGAGACCAGCGGGCGAACATGGCCGCCGCCAAACCGGTTATCTCCCGCTTCGTATCCGTGCCGATAATAACGGTCTGGTGACCGCTTTGGCTGAGTTTGCGCACCTCGCGCACCCACAGTTTCCGGCCGAGCAGGGTGCCGCGCTCAGCCAGCTGCATGGTCACCGTTTGCCCCGATGCCAGCCGAACGTCGCGCCGGGCAAACTCCGTCACCGGCCAGTCGTCGCCGGGATACTTGCTGTAGGTCAGGCAGGCGATGCCCTTCTCCCGCATCCTGGCCATGAAGTCCGGACTGTAGCCTTCCCGGTCAAAGACCAGGGTGAAACGCGGCGTCACGTCTCCCTCGCCGAACAGTTCGCGCTGCCCGGGAAGCTCACGCTCGAGGCGAGGAACGATCTCCTCCTCGAGAACACTCAGCAACCCGGGATCGACCGCCCTGTTCACCATGAAAAACGGCTGGCCGTCCATGGCATTCACCCAGTAGTCGGTGGTGGCCCGGAGGCACAACTGCTGCCGGGCGACATAATGCCGTGGCAATTCGGTCTGACTGCCGGTGTACACCCGGACATGGCCGTCAACATAGAGGACGCCCGTGGTCTCAGGGAACATGGCCATCCAGTCTCGGCTCAAGGCGCTGGCCCATTGCTGCCCCTGGCCGCTGCTCGTCAACGCCCGCACCTTGCGCCGCAGGGTCTTCGCCTCCGGAATCCGGTCAAGGCCGAGCAGCTTGCCCCATTCGCCCGGAGGACAGTACCGCAGCGACTCGATGGTCTTGATCCGGGCCAGCGCCATGAACGCAAGCAGCAGAAAGATGGAGTCCAGCCGGTAATATCCGGCCGCCAAAACAAAATACTCGGTATGCGCCAGCAGGCCCATGCCCAGCACCCCCGGCAGGCCGAGCAGCACCCGGCCGTTGCGGACATCGAGGCTGCACGAAAA
>RZZR01000318.1 GCA_009929795.1 Deltaproteobacteria bacterium
ACAAACACCCGTTGAACATCTTCACCTGGTTCAAAAAGGCGGAGTCAAGCTCTACCTGAGAGACAAGGAAGGCCTTGAAAACCTGGTGGATTACCGGGGGGAAGGGGCCAGCGTCGGCCAATTGGCCCTGGTCAAAGGCAGCAAGGCCAACCTCAATGTCGAAACCGTCGAGGACACGTTTTTCTTTCTTGTCCCGGGGCATCTCTTTCTGGAATTGCTCAACACTAGGCCACGGTTTGCCCAGTACTACCTGAAAAACTTTTCTGAGAGCTATCTTTCCCAGGCCTTCAGCGAAATCCGCCAGCGCAAGGTGGCCCTGCAGGCCGACAGCGGACTCTTTCTGTTCACCACCCCCATCGGGGATATCGTCCGCCGGGCCCCGGTGACCATCGAGGCTTCCCAAACCATCCAGCAGGCAGCCGTGATCATGGCCCGGGAAGGTGTCGGGTCGTTGCTGGTCGAGCGCCAGGGCCAAGCCTGCGTGGGCATCGTCACCGACAAGGATTTTCGCTACAAGGTCGTATCCCAGGATCTGGACCATCAGGCCCCGGTCTCGACCATCATGGCCTCGCCGGTCCTGACCATCGATTCCCAGGCCGTCTGCTTCGACGCCCTCCTCAAGATGATGCGTCACCAGATTCACCATCTGGTCGTGGAGCGGCAGGGCGCGGCCATGGGCATGATCACCTCCCATGACATCATGGTCCTCCAAGGCCGATCGCCCTTCTCCCTGTTCAAGGAAATCATGGCCGAAGCCACCTACGAGGGCCTCTACGGCCTTTCTCGAAAGATTCCCATGGTCGTCCGAACCCTTATCGAAGAAGGGGCCAAGGCCGGGAACATCACCCGAATGATCGCCGTACTGAATGATCAGATTCTGGAACGCCTCCTGACGCTCCTCCCCAAGGACCTGGGTCCGCCTCCCCTGCCCTTCTGCTGGCTTCTCATGGGCAGCGAGGGCCGGCGCGAACAGACCTTTCGCACCGACCAGGACAATGCCCTCCTATACCAGGATCCTCCGGATCCTGCCACGGCGGTTAAGGCCGAGGACTATTTCCGGCGCTTCAGCCAGACGGCCATCGAACACCTGGTCGGATGCGGATTTCCCCGCTGTCTCGGGGACATCATGGCCTCCAACCCCAAATGGTGCCGGCCCTATTCCGTATGGCAGAGATATTTCGACAACTGGATTCTCCGGCCCGAGCCCAGGGAGGTTCTACACGCCACCATCTTCTTCGATTTTCGACCCGGATTCGGCTACCACGAACTCGGCACAAAGCTGCGGGAACACCTGACCGAGACTGCCCGCCGTCAGGACATCTTTTTGCGGCTGCTGGCCCAGGACTGCCTGACCACCAGACCGCCTCTCTCCTTCTTCAAAAATTTCATCGTCGAGAAGGACGGTGAGCACAAGAACACCCTGGACATCAAGGGCCGCGGCCTCGTGCCCTTTGTCGATTTCGCCCGGCTCATGAGCCTCAAGCACGGCATCCGGGAGTCCAACACCCTGGCCCGGTACGAACTGCTGGAAAAGGCCGGGCATATCTCTCCGGAACTCTACGCCGACATCTGCGACGCCTACGAATTTCTCATGCAGATTCGATTGGTTCACCAGCTCAGGCAGATGGAACGCGGCGACGAACCCGACAATCGCATCAATCCCGGGCGGCTTTCGGAACTGGAAAAACGGACCCTCAAGGACGCCTTTTCGGTCATCGGCAACATCCAGGCCTT
>RZZR01000319.1 GCA_009929795.1 Deltaproteobacteria bacterium
CCCCTGTACAGCCCCGACATGATAGACAATCCTCTTGCCGTCCATGTCATCAGCCTTGGTTGCCCCAAGAACCGGGTCGACACCGAGTTTCTCCTCGGGGCCCTGGGCCCAATCCGACTGGTGCCCTCGCCCCATGAAGCCGACCTGATTCTGGTCAACACCTGTGCCTTCATCCAGCCGGCCGTCGAGGAATCTTTGTCCACCATCATGGACCTGTCCCAGGACCTCGTCGACCTTTCCCCGCGCCCTGTCCTGGCCGTGGTTGGGTGCCTGGTGGACCGCTACCGGCAGGAACTTCAGGCCGATCTGGCCGAGGCCGACATCCTTCTCCCCATTCGGAATTACGCTTCCTGGCCCCATGTCCTGAACCGGACCCTGGGCCGGACCCAAATCCAGCCTTTGCCGTCGGCTCGACTCCTCGAGCCCCCTCTGGGATCGGCCTACCTGAAGATCGCCGAAGGCTGCGACAATTCCTGCGCCTTCTGCACCATTCCCTCCATCCGCGGCCGCCTTCGCAGCCGAACCGTATCGAGCCTTGTGAACGAATCCCGCATGCTTCTCGACCAGGGAGCCCGGGAGATTGTCCTTGTGGCCCAGGACCTGACTGCCTACGGACGGGACCTCGGCCCCGACAACACCCTGCCTTGCCTCATCGATGGCCTCCAGTCCCTGCCGGGACTGGAATGGATCCGCCTCATGTACCTCTACCCCTCGGGACTTGACCGGGAACTGCTCGACTTTCTGGCCGGATGCGGCCCCACACTCCTGCCATACTTCGACATCCCCTTCCAGCACTCCCACCCGGATATCCTGAAAGGCATGGGACGCCCTTTCCGGACCGATCCCCGGGCCGTGGTCGAGCGCATCCGGTCCCGTTTTCCCGACGCCGCCCTCCGAACCACCCTCATCACCGGCTATCCCGGGGAAAAGCCGTCCCATTTCAAGGACCTGCTCAGGTTCGTCGAAGAGACCAAATTTCATCATGTCGGGGTCTTCCCCTTCTGGCCGGAACAGGGAACCAGGGCTGCCGAACTTCCTGACCAGGTTGGTCCCCGGACCAAAAACCGCCGTCGCGATGAAATCATGGCCCTCCAGGCCGAAATCAGTGCCTCCATTTTGGCCCCCCTTGAAGGCCAAATCATTGAGGTCCTTGTCGACCGCATCCAGGGAGAATGGCCTGGCCTCCATGTCGGTCGAACCTGGTTCCAGGCTCCCGAGGTGGATGGGGTCGTCTACGTCAGCGGTCCAGGTGTCCAGCCCGGAACCATGATCAAAGCCATGGTCGAGGAGGCCCAGACCTACGACCTCGTGGCCCTGGCGGGCGAAGGATGATCATGGAAAGGAAAGGCAAAATCTTTGGAACCTTGGATCCCTTTCTGGAACCGGGGCCCATTATGGGCAGGACCACGGCCAATGCCCAATTTCTCGAGGCCCTGCTGGAAGCCGACCCCTTTGACGAATATCACTTCTTTCTTCCCGACATCCGGGTTCGTGACCGCCTCCGTGCCGAACTGGCCGATCTGCGACCCGACCTGGCCCGTGATAAGCGCATCAGGGTCATGACCCGGCTCGACCTGCCTGCCCGGCTCACCGCCACGGACTACCATTGTTTCCATCTCTCGGACTGCATCACCGCCCCCGGAGACCTGGCCCGGGTCCGGAACCGCTTCAGCCGTCGCATCTTCCCCATCACGTCCACCACGCACTCCCTGTCCCGGGCCGACTACGCCC
>RZZR01000320.1 GCA_009929795.1 Deltaproteobacteria bacterium
AGAAAACGGCCGGGCAGGAATTCCATGGACAGGTAGTAGACCCTCTTGACCATGGAGTCGTAATAGGCCCGCTGGGTGTCGAGCCAGCCCCGGATAAGCCTTTCCCTGACGCTGTAGGCCAGCCCATTGTAATAGCGGTACTTGTTCGGGGGATGAGCCTCGTAGCCCAGAGTGGCCTCGATGTGGCGAAGGATGTCGTCGGGCAGGGATTCGAGGCTGCGGCCGGGACAGGGGCATTGATCGGAGGCCATGGTCAACTCCTGTAATGACGGATTTTCAAAGGCATGGACAAACCATCAATGACTGAAAAATCTTCTCAGGACAAGCCTTGAACCGAACCGAAGGGCGAGACGGGTCGTGAGGTGATTCTCGAAAATAATGCCTGGGCCCCGGTCTCAGGCGATCCAGCGGTTCCTGATGTTGGCCAGACTGGCCGCGAACAGGCCAGCGCAGAACAGGGCCAGGAGAGCGAAGTCCAGGGCCAGGGGCAAGGCGTGGCCGCCGTGGACCGAGCCGTGGAGGAGGTCGGCCCCGTAGGTCAGGGGCAGGGCGTAGGACAGGGGCTTGAGGAAGATCGGCAGGCGGTCGATGGGAAAGAAGAGGCCGCAGAGAAAGATCATGGGGAACCGGAAGAAGTTGGAGAAGGTCTGGGCCTCGAAAACCTCGCTGACGGCCACGGCGATGAACAGGCCCAGAAAGGTCGAGGCCACGGCGATGAGAACCACGGTGGGGACCAGGACCGTCCAGACCACCGGGGACAGGTCGACCAGGAACGAGGCCATGACGACGGGGACGAAGGCGTTGGCCACGCCGAAGAGAATGGCTCCGGAAGTCTTGGCCAGCATGAGAATCTCAAAGGGCACCGGGGCCAGAAGAAGCCGCTCGAAAGAGCGGTTTTTACGTTCGAAGGTCACGGTCACGGCCAGCATGGACGTGGTCCCGAAAAGGATGGAGATGGCCACCACCCCGGGCAGGATGCCCAGGATGCTTTCCGGGCCCTGGCCGGATCGGATGAAGAACATGCCCGTCCAGGCTAGGGGAAAGATGATGCCCCAGCTCACGTTGGGGGGCTTCAGGTAGTAGGTCCGCATGTCCTTGGCCAGGATGTTCCAGAAGGCGATCCAGAGTTTCACGCTTTTTTCCCTCCCGGTTTTTCCTTTTCTCCGGCCAGGGCCCCTGCCTCGAGGCCGGTGACGGCCACGAAGACGTCCTCCAGGCTGGGCCGGAGCCTTCGGGCTTCGAGAACCAGGGCCCCCCGGTCCTCCAAGAGCCGGATCAGGGGGCCGACGCCGATGGGTTCGGCGGCCTCGACCCGGATGGTTCCCGGTCCGGAAAGGCTGAATTCGAACGCGGGAAAGGATGAGGCTAGGTCGGCCACGAGGGAGTCGGACCGGCTTTCGGCGGGGGTATCCATGGAGATCTGGACCACGTGTCGGTCCTTGACGGTCGAAACCAGGTTGTCGACGGAATCCTCGCGGACGATGCGGCCGGAGACGATGAAGGCCACCCGGTGGCAGAGACGCTCGGCCTCCTCGATGTAGTGGGTGGTCAGGAGGATGGTCGTGCCCTGTTCGTTCAGGTCGGCCACGAGCTTGCGGACCTGCCGGGCGCTGGCCACGTCGATGCCCGTGGTCGGCTCGTCCAGAAAGAGGATGGCCGGGGAGTGGATGATCCCGGCGGCGATGGTCAGCTTGCGCTTCATGCCCTTGGAATAGCCGGCGAACTTGCGGT
>RZZR01000321.1 GCA_009929795.1 Deltaproteobacteria bacterium
GCCAAAGCCGTCGCCAAAAGAGCTTTTCCCTCTGAGAACCCCGACGGTGCCCAGGCCCAGGGCGATGATGAAGGGTACTGTGACCGGGCCGGTGGTCACGCCACCGGCATCGTAGGCAATGGGCAAAAACGTGTCGGGAGTGAAGAAGGACAGAATCAGGATGACGGCGTAACCGACCATGAGAACGCGGACAATGGAAACGCCCAGGATGATCCGCAGCACGGCTCCGGCCACGCAGATACCGACACTCAGGGCCACGACAAAGACGAGGATGTTTCTCGAAACCAGGCCATGGGAGACAAAATCGACCTGATGGGCCAGGACGCGGACGTCGGGCTCGGCCACGGTTACGGCTGTGCCCAGGATGAAGGCCATGACTACAAGATAGACCACGGAGCCTTTTTGGGGAAGGGCGGCTCCGATGGTTTCACCCATGGGCAGGAGTCCGGATTTGACCCCCACGAGAAAGAGGAACAGGCCGACGCTGACGTACAGGGCCCCCAGGGCGAAACGGATGAAGGTGTCCATGGGCATGTGGAGCAATGTGATCTGCAGAATGCAGACAACGATGCTGATGGGCAGTACGGCCCAGAGGACTTCCTTGATCAGTTCGGCAAGGTGGCTGTGCATGGGTAGATGATAGTCGCTTCGGGCTGAAAAGTCGAACTGTCTTGATGCCTGGGGCAAGCAGGATGAGCCGATCCGCAGGGGACCGGACATGCCCGACGGACAGCCGTAGAGGCGGGCTTCGTGGTTTCAACGCCCTGACTGTTACGACCGGGTCTTTTGGTTTTTGATCTGAAGGTGAAAGCAGCGGATTTTGTGGTTCGGGTCCAGGGCTGTCAATGGCGGCAGGCTTGCTCGGCATGCGTCATCGGTCCAGGGGCAGGTCTGAGCATAATGACAGCCCTGGTCGAGCATGCTTGAAGGCTTCTCGACAACGGGCATAGGGATCACTGCCGGGTCGTCCAGCGCTTGGGCCGCCATCAGGGACCGGGTGTAGGGGTGGGCCGGACGTTCAAACACGGCTTGGACAGGGCCGGTTTCGACGAATACTCCGCCGAGCATGACGGCCACGTGATGGGCAATGGCCCGGACCGTGTCCAGATCGTGGGAGATGTAAAGGTAGGAGACGCCTTGTCGTTTCTGAAAGTCCAGAAAGAGATCGAGCACATGGGCCTGAACGGAGCGGTCCAGGGAGGCCACGGGCTCGTCGGCGATGACCAGCTCGGGCTCCAGGGACATGGCCCGGGCCAGGCCGATGCGCTGGCGCTGGCCGCCGGAGAGTTCAAAGGGATGGCGATCCAGAAGGTCCGGGGTCAGGTTGACCATGTCCAGAAGTCCGGCCACGGCATGTGCGGCCTGCCTTCGGCTCTGCCCGTGCAGGCGCAGGGGCTCCATGAGCAGGGATCTGACCGTCAGGCCGGGGTTCAAGGAGCCGTCTGCATCCTGAAAGACCATCTGGAGACTTCGGCGCAAGGCCTTCCGGGTCCAGCTCCCAATGTCGCGTCCCTTGAAGACGACCTCTCCCCGATCCCGGAAAACGAGTCCGGCCGCCAAGCGGGCCAGGGTAGTCTTGCCGCTTCCCGACTCGCCGACCACGGCCAGGGTTTGACCTGGAAGAATAATCAGCGAAACATCTCGTACGGCCCGGATACGGTGTCGGAAGATGAGGCCGGAGCCGAAGGTCTTGGCCAGGCCCCTGATGGCCATCAGGGGTTCAGGAT
>RZZR01000322.1 GCA_009929795.1 Deltaproteobacteria bacterium
GTGCCCAAAAGAATCGCCCGCCGCAACCCGTTGCCCTTGAGCATCAGGGAGAGAAATCCGCCCGCTGCGGGAATGAGCACAAGGCCTTGAAGCAGCATGGTCAATCCTTGAGGGAGGAGAGGCTGTCCATGTCGATGGAATCGAACTCGCGGTTGATGTGATGGATGGCGATGCCCATGACGAACACAGCCACGAAGAGGTCGAGCAGAGTCGACAACTCCATCCACAGGGGCCCGTGAGGCGAAAGGGTCACCCCGAACAGGAAGATGCCGTTCTCGGCCACGAGATAGCCGATGACCTGGGTCAAAGCCTTCTTGCGGGTCACTAGCAGCAAGAAGCCGGTCAGCGAGGTCATAAACGCCGTGGCAAAGGCTAGGTCCGAAAGGGCATGATCTGGCATGGGAAGGCCGCGCTGCAGCCACATGGCGAACAGAAGCCCGGCCAGGCCGGCCAGAATGGTCAGGTTATAGCCGACCAGGGGCTCTATCTCTGGGGAGGGCTTGACCCGCCTGAAGGTCCACATGAGCAGCCAGGGAAAGGCGATGCCCTTCAGGCCGAAGACCATCAGGCTGAATCCCCAGGTGTAGGTGGTGATCTGACCCTGGGCCGCCACCAGGGGGAGGATCCCCAGGATCATGCCCTGAAAGGCCACCCGACCAATCAGCGAGCGGACCCGACACGAGGCCAGCAGGGCTAGATTGGCCAGGATGATCCCTATCATCAACGATTCGACAAGTACTGTGCTCATGGTCAAATCCATACCAGGATGACGGACAATACCGCGCAGCTCACGGCCATGGCGATGAGGCGCGGCACGGTGGTCAGACGCAGCCGGGCCATGGTGGACTCCACGACGCCCACGGCCAGGGCCAAACCGAACATGATTCCGAGGCCGATCACGGCCGCCGCACCCTGCCCCACGGCCAGCCCCTGGACCAGAACGTTCATCAGCAGGGCGCCCAGGGCCCAGAACTTCACGGCCGATCCGAATTCGATCAAAGCCAGATCGGGGCCACTGTGATCAAGGACCATGACTTCGTGGATCATGGTCAATTCCAGGTGGGTGTTCGGATCGTCGAAGGGGATCCGGCAGTTCTCGAGCAGAGCCAGGATGAACAGCCCGACCGAGGCCAGCAAGAGAACCGCCATGTCCAGGTTTTCTCCGGGCATGCCGCCTGGAGCGAACATTCCCGAGAGGGACAGGGATTGGGTCCCGTGGGCCAAGGCCAGAAGCAGCAGGAGCAGGGCCGGCTCGGCCAGGGTGGAAAAGGCCGCCTCGCGTGAAGCGCCCATGCCCTCGAATGCCGACCCGGTGTCCAGGGCGGCCAGGATCAGGCCCACCCGGCCAAGGGCGAGCAGATAGACGAAGAGGATCGCATCCCCGTCAAAGGAGACCAGAGCCGGGGCCCCGGCCCAGGGCATGAGCGTCAGGGCCGCCAGCACCGCCACCAGGGAGACGATGGGGCCCGCCCGAAAGACCCAGCTGGTCGTCCGGCTGTAGACCGCGCCCTTGGACAAAAGCTTGCGCAGGTCGAAATACATCTGCAAAAGGGGCCTGCCCTTGCGGCCGCCGAACATGGCCTTGACCCGGTTGATCAGGCCGAACAGGAAGGGGGCCAGCAACAGCCCCAGCGGGAACAGCAGCGACGATACGGAATTCATGGCTAACCCGCCCTCATGGCCAGCAGAACGGCCAGGGCCCCGATCAGAGAGAGGATGTAGAGG
>RZZR01000323.1 GCA_009929795.1 Deltaproteobacteria bacterium
CCCGGACCTTGCGTCCATGGCGATGTCGTGCTTGTGGCAGTATTTGTCCCTGAACCAGCGACAGTCCCCACAGTCGAACTTGTCCAGGTCCGCAGGATATCCTTTGCCACAGCCGCCCAGCTTCGGGGTCAATGGAAATCCCTCATGGGTTGGCGGGTTGAGCCGACATTCCCCTTCCCCGTCCCAGTAGAATTTGCAGAAGTCGCAAGGTATCATGACAATGCCCTCCTCAATGTTTCGTAATCCGGAAAAGTCGCGACGTAGGTGATGGCCTTCGCGTGGTACATGGGCTTCCATGCCGTAAAGGCCGGATGTGTGTAGTCGTTGCCGACGTAGTTATGGAATGTCAGGACAAAGCCCTTGCCTTTGGTCCTGTACGCTTCCCGATGGTCCGGCCAGCCGTGGCCATCGCCTTGCATGTCATGGAAGAACGGTGAAAGGCGGTCGTTGGACTGTCGGACGATCTGGAACTCTTTGACGAACAGGTTTCTGTTCTCAAAGATCTCCAGGTTCATGTCGTTGGGCGGTACTTCAAAGCGGCCCCAGTATGTGTCCCGAAAGAGATGCGGGTATCTGGTAAACTCAGCAAAATTTCTTCTGTGCATGTGTCTTTCTCCCGTAGGGTTGAAATCTCAAAAAGGGGGTTTGGGGGTTTATGGGGTTAAATTTCCCCTTATATATTTTTTATATATAGATAACTTTTCAAAAAGTTCCGAACTGTATTTAAACCCCTTAAACCCCTAAACCCCCCTCGATGCGTCTGACCGACCATTGGACAGCCTTCTTGCCCCTGCCCGCTTTGGCCAGTGCCAGCCCATCCACGATCCGGCCTTGGCGATATGTCAGCACCCTCCCCAGGCCCTTGGATGACAGCACAGCACCACCGGCCAGGTCTTTGACGGCCTCGGCAAGGTTGGTCTTGTCATCATCAAATTGACCCACCCCGCCGAGGTCCTTGACCAGTTCGGCCGCAGTGATGGCCCTTTCGCCGTACACGGCCCGCCAAGAGGTCAACAGTTCCCCAAGGGATTGGCGCTCGGGGTCGAGGCTCACGGCCTGGACGACGCTGTCCATTGGATCACTCCATTGACCGGGTTGGACTTCCCGCCCCAGCCAAGCGACAGGTTGCCGGACCAGGTCATCCCATGTCTCGAAGCTGGCCATTCGCCCCTTGGCCCTGGTCTTGGCGTTGGCCCGATAGCCCATGATGACGGCCACCCCGGCCTCGACCAGTTCCCGCCTATGGGCTAGGCAGTATTGGAGCGGGCAGAAGTCGAACTCACGCTGAAAGGGCGTTTCAGACTCGGGGTCAATGTACGCGACCAGCACCCGGCGGGGCATGTCTCCGGCCAGGGTCAAATTGTTTCCCGTCAGCCAGGTCAATGTGCGGTTGGGTAAGGCCACGGTCTTGGACTTGCCGAGGATGCGATCTGAAAACTCCCCAGCGGTCAGGAAGGCCGCAAGGGATGGGCTGTCGAACGTGCCGACGATGTTGTCGAGGATCAGATACGGACTCCCACCCAACAGATGGGCGAACAGTCGTTTCCTCATTTCGTCGTCCCCGTTTCTGCTTTTCTCCGGCGGGGTCAAAACCGGGACCATGCCCGTACCCAAAGCACAGATGGCCTTTGCCAGTAGAGACTTCCCTGTCCCCTGGCCTGGGGCAGAACTCGCGGCGGCGGGCGCCGTGTCCAGGGCTGGCCGTTCAATGGCTGTCAGGATCG
>RZZR01000324.1 GCA_009929795.1 Deltaproteobacteria bacterium
GCCGGGGATTTTTGCCTGACCCGAACCGTGAATTTCCGCAACATTGGCCTGTGAGGACGCCATGAGAGAGAAAGGCTTCACTCTGGTCGAACTGCTCATTGCAACGGTCATTTTGAGCGTCGGGCTCTTGGCGGTTGGGGCCATGCAGATTGGCTATTTGAAAGAGAACGACAGCGGCCGGGACATCACGGCCACGTCCACCACAGCCGAAGAGCGGGTCGAGGAACTGATCCAAATAAACTGGGCTGATTTGCCGGCCGTGAATGGGACCCAAGTTTTTGAGAGCACCGAAGACAACATCCCGTACACATTGACGGTCCTCGTGTTTGAAGATCTTCATGCCCCGAATACCAGGACGGTCCGGGTCATGGTGGATTACAACAGCACCGCCGCAGGAACGATGGTTACCCAGGAAGGTGGAAACATTCGTTGGGGCAAGCGGGTCCAGTACGAGCGGGTGATTCCGAGGATCATGTAATGTCAATAAGAGGTATCCTTGCAGCGCAATCACTGAGCATGTTTTTTTGGAGGGCCGTATATGAACACTAAAACCGACGGCTCGATTCTCTTTGTCAGCCTCGTGCTGTTGGTGATCCTGACCCTGGTCGGCATTGCCGGGTCTAACCGGGGCTATCTGGAGGTGCTGATCGCCAGCCACGAGCGGGACTATAAATCGGCCCTGTACGACGCCGAGGGGGGGATTTACGCCACGCCCAAGCTCATTTCTCGGACCGTGGATACGAGCGTGGCCCCGAATGAGGCTGATTTCGCCGGTTTCGCGTACAACAAGCCGACCATCGACGAGGACGATTTTGTCAACATCGTCATGGGGTTCACCAATGCGACGGCCAATGGAACCGCGCCCATCGCGCTGATCTTTCAGTTCCACGACGACACCCAGAGCGCCGAAGTGGCTGTGGAGCGCACCGGGGCAGACAATATCGCGGGTGGTGGCGTGGAGTTCGCCAGTGGCGGCGAAGGCATTGGCACCGGTTCCGCCGGAGGAGTGGCTATCATGTTCCGAGAGACGTCCGAAGGTCGAAGTGACCGCCAGAGCGCGGCTAATATCGAGGCCTCATATAGAAAAGTAACCGGAGTACCCGGAGGGTTATGAGATGAAGACTGTCATTCGAGGAGCATTGTGTCTGGTGGCCCTGGTCCTGCTACAAGGATCGCAATCGGCCGTCTGGGCCGCGGAGCCCGCCCTGGCCGACTACACAGCCTATCCCGTGTTCCAGGTCAATGCCGTGCCACCCAATATCATGGTCATCATGGACAACTCCGGGAGCATGAATTCAGCGGCCTACGGGACGGCCTACGATCACGCGAATAAGTATTACGGCTATTTCGAACCCTACAAGAAATACTCGTATTCGAGCAACGTCTTTAAAAGAGACCCTGCCGGATCCTGGGACGGAAATTTCCTCAACTGGGTGACCATGAGGCGGGTGGACGTTGCCCGCAAGGTTATGGTTGGAGGGCTCTCAACCCCAAGGCCCCAGGGGGTCAATCCGCCTCCGGGCCCTGGCAAGGTCAATCTTATCGGAGAGAACACCAGCACTGGATATTACCAATATTATACCGAGGGTGAAGACGTGACACCTTATGGAACCCAAGTTCAAAGGTACTATGTTTACAAAGGTACCTTCAGGGTTCAACGTCAAAAATGGGGCAGTTGGAGTTACACTCC
>RZZR01000325.1 GCA_009929795.1 Deltaproteobacteria bacterium
CCGGTTCATGAGCCAACCCGAGGCGAAACCAACGGCCATGATGGGCAGCATGACCATGGCCAGGGTGTGGTGCCAGCCGGTCAGCCCGGATTCCGACTCCCAAAGGGCCCTGACCACCCAGGATCCGAGAATCATGCCCACGAGCCAGAGGCCGATGACGGCCTTGCCCAAGGCGACGTGGCGCTTCCAGGGAAAGCGGCCTTTTTTTCCGAGATGAGAGACGGAGAAACGGACCGCCCCGAGGGCCAGGACATAGAAGGACAGCAGTATTCCGAGGAACTGGATGAGGGGGTGGAGCCAGGCTATCATGGTCGGCGTCTCCAAAAGGTTCAGAATTCTCCGGGGCAGGAATTGTCCATGATCGCATCGATCTTGGCCAGAAGCCGGTCCCGGTCTATGGGCTTGGTGACGTAATCGGTGGCGCAACCCTTGAAGAAGGCCTTGGACACCTCGCCGGGGCTGTTCAGGGCGGAGATCATGATGACCTTGCATTCCTGGCCTGGCGGGACGCCCCATTTGTTCTCCACGGCCCGGATGATCTGGAGGGCGGTCTGCCCGTCGACCTCAGGCATCATGATGTCCATGCAGACGAGATCGAAGGGTTCGTTTTCATGGAGAGCCTTGACAAAGGAGCCGACAGCCTGCTTGCCGTCGCATTCCTCAATGCAGATCCCCCGGGTTTCGAGAGTCTTTCTGAGGATGAACCGGTTGTCGTAGCTGTCGTCGACGATCATGATCTTCACGGCAGTTCTCCTTGCCTTGGCGTGGCCTGATTCGGACGAGCATTCTGGCTTATGTTCGTACATGGGGTCCCGGGCCGTTGTCCAGTCGTCCGGGACTTGAAATCGCCTCGAGATATCGGCAAGAAGGTTGACAGGGGTTTTTATTTCAGCCATGGACGCACTCCCATTTTCACAATCGAACACCAAAGGAGTTTCGAGTATGTCTTCACCTTCCGAATATATTCTCTACAGCGGGGCCGCTCCCGGGGCCGAATCCGAATTTGGACGTCAGGCCGAGGCCTACGGTTTGCAGGAAGTCACCTTCTCCTTTGAGGGTCGGACCGTGTCCCGGACCCGGGGTCTTCGGGTCCTGACCCAGGAGGAACTGGTCCGCAAGGATGTCAGCCTGGTCTACGTGTCCAAGCTCCTGGGCCGGAGGTTTTCCAACGCCGAACTGATGCGCAAAGTCCTTCAGACGATCATGTATCAGGTCGAGGCAGGCCATGAGGTCTTCGTGGTCGGATCCATTCAGGAGGACGACACGGTCAAGGGCGGCACAGGATGGGGAGCCGAGTTCGCCAAGATCTGCAACAAGCAGATCCATGTCTTCGCCCAGGACCGGAATGGGTGGTTTCGCTGGTCCGGTGAGGGGTGGGAGGCCGAGGCGGCCCCGGTCATCTCCCGCCGGCATTTCACCGGAACCGGCACCCGGTTTCTGGAAGAGAACGGCCGCAAAGCCATCGATGAGCTTTTTAAACGCTCGTTCGCCTGATTCCATCGGATCGAGACGGATGGAAATGAAGCGGCCGGGTCACCCCGGCCGCATTTTTTTTTGGTCCAAGGACCGTCGATAATGGCTTCTGGCCGGATCAACCCTCCTTGAGGGTCTGGACGAGTTCCTGGAGCTCCACGGCCTGTCGGGCCAGTTCGGAGATGGCCTGGGCCGACTGGTCCATGACCTC
>RZZR01000326.1 GCA_009929795.1 Deltaproteobacteria bacterium
CGGCATGATCTGCTGTCTTTATTCCATAAAGTTCAAGGCTTTCCTCAATGATCGAGCCGATGGTTTTTTGACTTCGGGCCGCTGCTGCCTTGAGGGCCATATGTCGTTCGTCAGACAGGGTTATGGTCAGTCTTGGCATGGCAACCTCCTGGTGAATTGTCACCATATCACCATACAATCATCCCAAAGGTCAAGCCGTTATTGGCCGCCACGTCGATGGCCATAGACAGAGGCAAAAAAAAACTCGCGCTCTACCAGCAGCGGGCTAAGGATCGCCATACCCTGCGGAGACAGGCCGGACGGATCGTCGCCCGGGCCAGGACGGAGGGGGATACGTATCTGGCCGAAGTCCATGAGCGGTGGTTGGCAGCACATTGTTGAACTACCCATATTTCAAAAAACTGGCTTCGAGGCCTCGACCCTACAACCTTCCCAGCCATTCGGAAAAAAACGGGTCCACCACCTGCCAGACTCCATCCGGCGTTTTTTCGATCAAATCCTCCCGGAACAAAATATCGCGTATGTCCGTTATGGAGGAAACCGGCAATCCGGCCTGGGCCACGAATCCTGACCCGGCCAAGGCCTTGGTGGGCGAAGCGGCCAGAGCCTTCAACAGACGTAGTTGACGCGAAGTCAGAGGTGATATCATGGTTTCGTAAAGACCTGTTTCGGACTCCAGAACCAGGCTTTTGGCCCGCTCCACATCCTCCATCGAGACCGTATCCCCGCTCATCTCAAAGACTTCACTGGCCAGTCGCTGAACGTAGAACGGGTACTGCCTAGCAACACGAACCAAGCCGATGCACACATCCGGCGTGGCCTTTTTCCCCTCTCTCCCAAACAAGCCTCGGATGCACTCCCCGGTTTCTTCTAGAGGCAGAGGGGGCAAAATCATCTTGACGGTCGACAAGGTCAAAAAACGCTTTTGATCGCTGAACATGGCCAAAAGAAGGCTTCGTCGACTGCCCGAAAAAACGAATGAAGCCGGCAGCCCCTGGATCGTCTTGCGGACAATTCCTTCCACCACCCCGGCTTCGGGCAGTTTGACCAGATCTTGGAACTCATCCATGACCACATGGCATGGCCAGGTCTCGGACTGGACGATCCGGGCCAGATCTTCCAGAGTCTTTTCAAGCAGGGTCCGGGGATCATCGGCCTCGTTGGCCCGGCTCACCGAAACGCTCGGTTCTCCTGTTGGGTCGAACGTCAGGACCGGCCGAAAGGCGGTCAAGGCGTTCAGCCATCGTTTCCCGCGGGCCAGGAGCGATTCGCGGCCATGCAGGGCCTTGAGCATGTCCCGGGCCAGACGTCTGGCCAACTCCCCCACCCCGTCCAGGCCGGAAAAATCGAACTCGAAGCAGAGATACCCCTTATCCGTCAGCCGATTCTGGACCTTGCGGCACAAGGAGGTCTTGCCGTACCGGCGCGGCGAAGCCAGAAGGACGTTCTGGGTCGACGCGGCGCACCGCTCGAGGCGTTCGAGTTCGTTGTGCCGATCACAGAAAGGCCCACCTTCGACCAACACTTCGAGACGAAATGGATTGGACATTATTCCGAAACCTCCGTTACGGAATCATCGTAACGAAAGTTCCGGAAGAGTCAATGCCGACCAAAATAGCCTTCAACATCTGTACGTCCTCTCCGCCTTTCCCTCCACCATTCGCTCGGCCCATTCCACAC
>RZZR01000327.1 GCA_009929795.1 Deltaproteobacteria bacterium
GTGGACCAGCGCCGTACGTCTTTGCCCGGTGCGCGCCAGACCGTGCTTGAAGGCGTTGAAGACATGGATGGAATAGCCGATGGCCTGGGCCAGACTCAAAAAAACGGGCAGAAAAATCATGGACGGGTCATTGGGAATGCCCATGAAGCCTTGGGCCCCGAATACCAGGACCATCGAACTGATGGCGGTTGCCAGGGGGAAGACCACGCCGCGGACGTTGCGCAGGGACACGGACAGAATGATCACGGTCATCAGGAGGGAAATGCCCAGCAGTCGCGGCGTTTCCTTGGCGAAGAAGTTGCGCTTGTCGACGTTGATGATCGGCAGGCCGGTGGCCTTGGGCTCGAGAAAGAGATATTTATCCTGGGAGATGATCTCATGGACGATCCGGCCCACGGAGAGGTCAGGGTTCTCGGTGGTGTCTTTTCCCCAATCGTCGGGAATGGGCTTCATGCGGAGCATGATCCAACTCTCTCGGCCGTCCTCGGAAACGATACGGTTTTTGAGCATCGGCTTGGCCATGGCCAGGTCTCGGATGCGGGCCAGTTCCCCGGGGCTTTCCGGAATGACCTCGGGCACGAGGTCGATGATTTCCATGCCGTCCTCGGTCCCCAGGGTGAATTCGAAATCGGTCAGAGAGAGCACGTCGTCGGCATAGGGCACCTTGGCCGTCAGCTCCCGGCCCATTTCTCGAATGGCTTCGAGGACCCGGGGCGTGAAAACATTGTCGGCTTCGATCAGGATGGCGCAGAAGTCCTCGTTGCCGAAAATGTCCTCGAAATGTTTTTCGGTCAGGCGCAGTTCGTCGTCCTCCAGAAACCAGTTGTCCTGATCGATGTCGCTTTCGAGTCGGGTCAGGCCCAGGCCGGCCAAGAGCATGAGGACGGCGAAGACGGACAGGTTGAGCCAGCGCAGGCGCAAGATGATTTCGGCAGCGCGAGCAAAGCGGGCATTGATACGTTCGATGTCGAGCATGTGATTCTCCCTTTCCGTCAGCTAGAACGAGTATTTCAACCGAAGCCAGAGCTGGCGATTGTCTTCATATTGACCGAACCGACCCGCCGGCCCGCCGAAGAGGTCGAGGCCGGCGGTCAGGTGGAGGGAGTCGGTCAGGGCGTATTCAGCTTTGGCACGGTTGAAGTAATCGCCCCGGTCCAGATCCCAGTAGAGCATATCGGACAGGGTCAGGGTCTGGCGCAGCAATTTTTTGGAGACATTGATGGTGGCCATGGAGCTGAACTCGCCGTCAATCAGTTCCGGATCGTGGTCAACGATGTGGGTGCCGATGATCTGCGTGGTCACGGTCCAGTCGTTGCCCGGCGTCCAGTCCAGGCCGGCCAGCCACTTCAACCCGTCCTTTTTTCGAGGGTCCTCGAATACGGAGTTCGTTTCCCGATACTGGCCGAAGGCATAGGCCGCCTCACCCCTGAAGACAAAATCCGACCAGGGCCTGGAGCATTCCAGGCCGAGAATCGTCAGGCGATGGTGTTTGGGATCGTAGTCCACGTGCAGGGTCCCGTTTTCGGAGAATGCCGTCCTGTGCCTAGTCGCGTAGTCGTCCCAGACATGGAAGATCGACGCGGCCACATCGAAACCGGGCAGATAGGCCGAAACCTTCATGGCGATTTCACTGTTTTCAAGATTGGATGCTGGTTTTTCCGTGGTCTCGGAGCTG
>RZZR01000328.1 GCA_009929795.1 Deltaproteobacteria bacterium
AGGTATCATTCCCTGCTGGTTTGTCCCGGCCCGGACACTCCCTTTCGGATCACGGCCCGCACCGACCGGGACGAGGTCATGGCCCTTGAGTTTTCGGATCGCCCCTGGTTCGGAGTCCAGTTCCATCCGGAATCGGTCTTGAGCCCGGACGGTCCGGCCATCGTCCACAACTTTACCGCCCTGTGCAAACCATGAGGAACAGATCATGTACACCGTCCGCCCGATACTCGAAGCCATCGTCGAAAACCGGTCCCTCTCCCAGGATCTGGTCCGCGAGGCCTTCGAGGCCATGCTCACCGGTCGCCTGACCGAGGCCCAGAGCGGGGCGCTGCTCCTGGGCCTCCGTGCCCGGGGGGAGACCTCCGAGGAACTCTCGGCTGCCGTGGAGGCTGCGCTGGGCCAGGCCGTTCTAGTCACCGGACTCACCGGCGACCGTATCGACACCTGTGGAACCGGAGGGGACTGCCGCAACAGCTTCAACTGCTCCACGGCCGTGGCCCTCTTCCTGGCCGACATGGGCTACGCCGTGGTCAAGCACGGAAACCGGGCCGTATCCAGCGCCTGCGGCAGCGCCGACGCCATCGAGGCTCTGGGGCTGCCCATGACCACCACCCCGGCCGAGGCGGCCGAAGAGCTCAAAAAACGCAATTTTGCCTTTCTCTTTGCCCCCCATTTCCATCCTGCCTTCAGACACGTGGCCCCCATCCGCAAGGCCCTGGGAATCAGAACCCTCTTCAACCTCATGGGACCGCTTCTAAATCCGGCCCGGCCCACCCACCAGATCCTGGGGGTTCCCGACATGCGCTTCGCCCCCATGATGGCCGAAGTCCTGGCCGCTCAGGGTCTCAAACGGGCCGCCGTGGTCCACGGGGCCGGGGGTTACGACGAACTCAGCCCCTGCGGCGAGTCGTCCATCGTCTTTGTCGAAGACGGCCAAACCCGTCGGGATCGAATTCACCCAAAGACGTTCGGACTGCCCGAGGCCTGCCCCGAGGACCTGGAGTGCCCCACCAAGGAGACCGCCGTGGCGGCCCTCAAAAAACTCCTGTCCGGTCAAGGAGCTGCCGGCATGGCCTCCATGGTCACCCTTAATCTCGGACTGGCCATCCATCTCCTGGAGCCGTCCATGACTTTGGAGGAATCCGTGGCCCTGGCCTGGGAAACCGTGGCCCGGGGACTCCGAAAGGAACTCGATCATGCTTGAGCGCTTCAAAACGGCCAAGCGGGCCGAAATCGACCGCCTCGAAGAACAAGCGCGAGACCGACTCATCCCGCCCCCCTTTGCCGGAACGAGGCCTTCCCTGGCCGAGGCCCTGGAACGCCACGGACCTGGAGCGGTCATCGCCGAGTACAAGCCTGCCTCCCCCTCTCAGGGTCCCATAAACCCGGGGCTTCGGCCCGAGGACGTCGCTTCGGCCTACGCCGCTGGCGGGGCCTCGGCCTTGTCCGTGCTTACCGAGGAGACCTATTTCCAGGGCTCCCTTTCCTTTCTGGAACGCATGACCGACCCGGGCCTGCCCCTCTTGCGCAAGGACTTCCTCTTTCATCCCCTCCAGATCTGGGCCACGGCGGCCACCCCGGCCTCGGCCCTGCTCCTCATCGTGGCCATGTTCGAGGAAAGGTCCGAGCTGGCCGACATGATCGCCTCCTGCGCCGACC
>RZZR01000329.1 GCA_009929795.1 Deltaproteobacteria bacterium
GGTCTGTTCGGTGTCGATGACGTGGATGGGCGTGTCGCCGACGCTTCCGGCATAGAAAACGATGATCTCGGCCGGGACGGCCCCGGGGTTGCGGCCGGTGTGCCAGGTTTCCACGACCTCGACAATGGGGGCCCCGGCCTGGAGGGGCAGGACTTGCCCCTGGCTGGTGGTCACGACGAGTTCGCCGGACAAAAGGACTCCGGCGTTGATGACCGGGTGCTTGTGCCGGGGAAGCGTCGCTCCGGCCGGGATGGTGATGCGCAGGATGGTGATCTCGGGTCGGCCGGCGGGGTAGTCGGGCAGGGCCGCCCCGTTCCAGCTCTCTGAGGATTGGACCAGTTTTTGGGACACGACCCCGGCCTCCCGGGCCAGGGCGGGAACGCAGATCAGATGGACGAGGGCCAGGGCCAAAAAGAGGGCTCGGATCATGCTTGTCTCCGGATTGAGGTTCGACGGGACGGGTTTTGGAGATGTTGACGTCGGGGGCGTCTGCAGGGCAATCAGAGCCCGGCATCCTTCTAAAGGCCTTCAACCCGATTCGCAAGGAAAAGAGCGCATGAGACACGCGGATATTCTCATCACCAAGGGAACCGTCCTGACCATGGACGGGGCCAACTCCATCATTCACGACGCCGCCCTGGCCATTGTTGGGGATTCCATAGTCGCCGTGGGCCCCCGAACCGATATCGAGGCCGCCTTCCATGCCGACGAGATCATCGAGGCCGCCAACTCCATCGTCATGCCCGGACTGGTCAACGCCCACACCCATGCGGCCATGACCTGCTTCCGGGGTATCGCCGACGACATGGAGCTCATGGACTGGCTGAACAACTATATGTTCCCGGCCGAGGCCAGGAATGTGGACCCGGAACTGGCCTATTGGGGAAGTCTGCTGGCCTGCGCGGAAATGATCAGGTCCGGGACCACGACCTTCTCGGACATGTACATCTTTGAGGAGGAAACGGCCCGGGCGGCCAAGGAGGCCGGGATGCGGTGCATGATCGGGGAGGTACTCTTCGATTTTCCGACGCCCTGCTGCAAGACCCCGGCCGACGGCCTGGCCTACACCGAGGCCCTCATCCAACGCTGGGCCGACGACCCGCTGATCAACGTCATGGTCGAGCCCCATTCCCTGTACACCTGCTCCCCGGATCTCCTCAAATCGGCCAAGGCCATGGCCGACCGCTACCAGGTTCCCCTGGCCACCCATCTTCTGGAAAACAAGGGCGAGGCCAAGCAACTCAGGGAGAAGCTCGGACAGCGGGCCACGACCTTTCTGCGGGAGATCGGGCTTCTGGACGAGCGGTTCTTCGCCTTCCACTGCGTGGTCATGGACGACGAGGACATGAAGGTTTTTGCCGACCACGGCTGCAAGGTGGTCCACAACCCGGAGAGCAACATGAAGCTGGCCTCGGGCGTGGCCCACGTCACGGCCATGCACGAGCACGGCATCGTCGTCGGCCTGGGCACGGACGGCTGCGCCAGCAACAACAACCTGGATATGTTCCAGGAGATGGACTCGGCGGCCAAGCTGGAGAAGTCGGCCCTCCTGGACCCGACGGTCATGAGCGCCAGGACCGTGGTCCGCATGGCCACCTGTGAGGGGGCCAAGGTCCTGGGCCTTAACAGCCAGATCGGATCCCTTGAGGCTGGC
>RZZR01000330.1 GCA_009929795.1 Deltaproteobacteria bacterium
CTTGAAACAGTTGGAGTCAATGAAGGAAACCGACTCCGGCGCGCCGCCCAATTGAAAACGCTTGCCATGAAGACTCTATCCAGTATCCGCAGTCCAATATAATGAGCATACGGCTTGGCATCTCGAAAATAGTGAACGGCAATACCATTTCGGGCCGACGTTTGATGCGTCGACCCGAAAAAGCATCACATCTCGAACCGTTCCGGCTGATATCCTCCCGGGAGGTGGGCAGTGCCCTTGACCACCAGAATCCCCGTTTCGGCTGCGGCCTGCCGGACGAGAGCATCGATATGGTCGCAAAAACCGCCACCCATTTCCCAGACATTGCCCTCCTTGTGGGCGAAGGTGCAGGTGGGCACGTGGATGGCCTCCGCCCCCTTAGCTTTCAGAATCTTGGCCAGGTCCACGAACCCGTCCCCGGGACAACGGCAGGTCAACACGCCCATGGGTTCGCACCCCTCATATCCGACAAAGCCCTGAGACGCGGATGCCATGGCCTTGAACCCCCCGGTCAGGGGGCACCGCTTCTCGTTTTTCTCGCAGCGAATGATGCCAATTCCAGCCATTGTCAATCCTCCTTGGTTTGAAGCGTTGCGACCGCTCCTCCCCAACGGGAACCTTTTCAAGTCATGCCGTGTTTCGTCAAGACTCGACTGTTCGATTCAAGAACTGAAGACCAACCGACCCCTTCGCTGAATTGTTCCAGGAAAGCCCCTTGTTTTCTACTTCCGAGTGATGCTAGCCTGCTTGCCACATCCAACCGCAACATCGGAGCCGGAATGAGCCGTTTTTCCACCAGCCTCCTGGGCGAAGCCAAAACCCTGCTGCTGTCCACCGATGGTTCCCAGTACAGTGAAGGCGCCGTGCAGGAGGCCATTTTTTTCGGGCAGGCCTGCCAGGCCAAGATCATCGCCCTGCATGTGGTCAAGATCGAGGCGGAGTCTCTCAAGTCGGCCAATGCCGGGGTCACCCGCAAGCGCAAGGAAATCGCCCCTCATTTCGAAGAGATCCGCAAAATGGCCCGGGACGCCGGGGTGGAATGCGAAACACTTGTGGTGGGCTCGTCCATGCCCGAGAACGCCATTGTCGAACAGGCCCAACTGCGAAAGGCCGACGTCATCCTCATGGGTCGCCACGGCCGGGCCGGGCGCCTCTATTTGATGGTCGGCAGCATGACGGCCAAGATCATCGGCCTGGGTTTCCCCATGGTTCTGGTCCTGCCCAAGGAGTCCATGCTGACCGGAACGCATGTGCTCGTGGCTGTCGATGATTCGCCCAACAGCAGGCTGGCCGTGGAAGAGGCCCTGAGTCTCGGCATGTGCTGCGTGACCCTGGAGCGCCTGACCTTCGTTGCCGTGGCCGGACGTCAACGGGGCCTCGACAAGGCCATGGCCATGGCCGAGGCCGCCTGCGCCCGGGGCCGGGAAAAATGGCCGCATCTCCGATTCGAGGCCGTGGCCGATGTGGGCCACCCTTCGAACATCATCGTTCGGGCCGCCGAGGAACGCCATGTGGACATGATCATGATCGGAGGAATGAGCCCGAGTCCCTTGCCGAGGATGTTCACGGGCCGGGTGACCAAGGAGGTCTGCGGCTGGGCCCACTGCGCGGTGCTGGTGGTCACGGCGTAGCGGACGGGAGAAGACC
>RZZR01000331.1 GCA_009929795.1 Deltaproteobacteria bacterium
CAGGGCCGCGGGCATGGTGGCGAACAGGGCGTGGGCGTCGACCACGGCCGAGTTCATGGCCACGGCCTTGATGCGGGGATCATGCATGGCCGCCTGGGGTACGAAGAGCCCTCCTCCGCTGAATCCATAGGCGGCCAATCCATCGGGATCGACGTCCGGCCTCGAGACGAGGGAGTCGACCACGGCCTTCATGGCCACGTTGGTGTCGGTGCGGAAGACCATGCCCTGAAGCGGAAGCATACCCTGACCGGGCAGGTCCACGGTGGCGAAGTTGTACCCCCGGGCGTGAGCCTGGGGGGCGATGTAGAAGAAAAGATCCTCGGCAAAGGTCTCGCCGCCGCCGATCATGAGCAGGGTCCTGGCCGGCTTTGCTCCCGGAGTCGCTTTCCAGAAATATCCCGGAAGAACCTTTCCCTCGAAGGGAATCTCGAATGATTCGATCGGCGGATCAAAAAGGGCGCCGGCCTTTTTGAACAATTGCCGAACCTTGGCTCCCCGTACTTCAAAGGCCGGATTGTCCGGCAGCATGGAAATCAGGGAGATGCGGTAGTAGTTGGCGGCCCGCAGGAGCTGGTCCCTGGCGCTGATTCTGTGCCCGGCGGCCAGGGACTGTTCGCCGCGGGCCTCGGCCCGCCGGGCCAAGTCGAACCATTCCCTCTGCCAACTGGCGGCATCGCCGTCCTCAATATGGGACGCCGCGTAAAAGGCCTCGCCGATCTCCACCCCGCCGTTCACCGCCGAACCAAGGACCAGATTGCCGAAATGGAAATCCATATCCCCGTCCTGGAAAAAATAATTGAAGGCTGTGGCATGCATGTCGGACACCTCGAGCGGTTGTTCCGAGGCCATGGCGATTCCGGCCCACGCCTGAAAAAGGACTGCCGTCAGAAGACAGCCCAGACCTTTTGCCGTATGAATTGCCGCGATGCTCATTGTCGATACTCCCTTGGATGGTTGAGAATTTTTGCCGGGTGTTCTGCCGGACATCATGGCTTGGCCCGTTCGTCCAGCCAGTTCAGGATGCGCTCGCTGGAAACCACCGGCGCCCCCAGTTGGCAATGAAATTGGCCGCCCTGGGAGTCGTCGAATTCCAGGTAGGTCTTTTCGGTTTTCAGGGCATTGAACACCTTTTTGGCTTGGGCATTGGACCCGGCGACCTGGTCCTCGCTGGAATTGACCACGAGAATTTCGGTCCGAATATCGCCGATAACATCGGTCAGGGTGTATTTCTGCAGTTTTCGGAACAGATCGCAGGGAGTCTTGGCCTGAAAGGTCCAGAGCATCTGAGTGATGAACTGATGCACATCCGGGCGCTCATCCATCTCCCGAAGGACCAGGGCGTCAACGTCAGCCCCGCAGTCCCCCGACTCCACGGCCTGAGCCACCTCGTCCGGGAATTTGGTCATGGTCCCGTCGAACACGCTGAACACCCCGCCATCCACGATCCCCCAGCGGATTCTCTTTTCAAAGGCCAAGGCCCGCGGAACCAGATATCCGCCCATGGAATAGCCCAGGATGGCAATGCGCTCCTGGTCCACGTCCGGGCGGGTCAGGGCATAGTCGACCACCGGGGTGACCACCTTTTCCCAGTCATGCCGAAAGGGCAGTTTCTGGAGGCTGATCATTTCGCCCTGGCCCGGTCCT
>RZZR01000332.1 GCA_009929795.1 Deltaproteobacteria bacterium
TCCGACCTGACCATGCCCAGTCTGGCCGCGCTGGCCGGCCGGCTGCCCGTGGAATTCGGCGTGCTGCTCATGCGGGACGCCGCGTCCGCGGATCCGGATATCGTCGACAGCGAGGCCTTTCAGGTCTGGGCCTGCGCCAACAGCGACGTCCTGGTCACGGCATGAGTCCGGCCCGCGAAAAAATGGTCAAGGCCAGGGCGGACTTGGTACTGGAGCATCCGTTCTTCGCCACCCTGGCCCTGCGCCTCGACCTTCGGGAAGATCGATCCTGCGCCACGGTCTGGTCCGACGGTTCAGTCCTGGCCTACAACCCGGACTACATCGAGACCCAGCCCCCGGCCGCGGTCAAGGGCATGCAGTGCCACGAGGTCTTGCACCTGGCCTGCTCCCACCACACTCGCCGGAACGGACGCGAGGCAGGCCTGTGGAACAGGGCCTGCGATTACGCCATAAATCCCATCCTTCTCGAAGCCGGCGTCAAACTGCCCCCCGGCTATCTGGACGATCCGGTCCATCACGGACGGAGCGCCGACGCCATCTACGAGGACCTGCTCCGAGATCTGGACACCGGCCGAGGCGGGGCTGAAAACGGGGCCGAACAGGATGCCGTGCCGGACGGAGACATGGAATCGGCCTCGGCAGGCGTCCCCGGCCTGGGCGGCCGGGACCAATCCGGAACGTCCGGAAGGGCGGACAAGCAGGGCCCGGGCCTGCGTCAGGCTTCGGGCGGCGGTGGTGAATGGGCAGGGCCCGGAGACAATGCCGACCCGGGGATGAGCGGGGAGGTGCGTGACGCATCCAGGCAGTCCCGTGGCCATGAAGGAGATCAGGAAGGGGCCGATCAGGACGATCAATGGCGTATGGCCATGGCCCTGGCCTCGCGTGTGGCCCGCGAGGCCGGGAACATGCCCGGCGGCCTTGAGCGGCTGGTTGAATCCATGCTCGCCCCCCGCCTGGGCTGGAGGGATCTGCTGCGCCGCTTCGTGACCAGCGCGGCCCGCGACGATTTTTCCTGGGTCCGCCCCAATCGGCGCCAAATCCATGCCGGCCTGTACCTCCCCGGACTGGACAGTCTGAAGCTGGCTCCCCTGGCCGTGGTCGTGGATGTGTCCGGCAGCGTGGAACAGACCCTGCTCGATATCTTCTGCGCCGAAATCTCGGCCGTGTTGGAAGAATTCGACACCGATCTGGAATTGCTGACCTGCGACATGTCCCTGACCTCCCGCCGGACCCTCGGTCGCCTGGATCTGCCCCTGGCCATCCGGGCCAAGGGCGGTGGAGGCACGGATTTCCGTCCGCCTTTCAAAATCCTGGACAGGGACGGCGTCAGCCCTGCCTGTCTAGTCTATTTCACGGACATGCAATGCTCGAGCTATCCCGAGGAACCGGACTATCCCGTTCTCTGGGTCAACCCTGGGGAAACCCGGGTGCATCCTCCCTTTGGAGAGATCGTCACCATGGAGCGCCCATGAACATCGAATGGAATATCGTCAAGAAACGAGGCAACCTCCGGCCGATCCTGGACTATGTCGCCCGGCTGAACGAGTTCGAGCGCAGCCTGTGCCTGCCCTGCGTGCGCATTGAAAGCACCATCCCAAAACCCCCGGAATCGACTTGGTCTCATTGCTG
>RZZR01000333.1 GCA_009929795.1 Deltaproteobacteria bacterium
GGCTCTTCGACGTTTGATGTGGAATTTTCACGGGCCTAGTAGCTCTGCGATGGGTGCACCAATCAGGTAGATCACGGTGATGAACGTCGTCACATTCCGATACCCCCTGGCACGTGTTCGGGCTGCCTGGAAGAGGCTGTTGAGGCTTTCCAGTCGGGCGTTGGTCAGAAGCGATTCCCATCGCCGCAGGATTCGGTCCAGATGGACTTCAAAGGTCTCCAATGCCTTGCGTACAGGCTCCAATAGCCGCGAATCATCGACGAGTTCCTTGGCGAAATTGAAAAACCGGGATGCTCTCCACCTTGCCGCCGAGCGGCTGTCCGCCTCACGGACCCAGCGTAACAGCTCTCTGACCCGAAAGGCCGTGGCTGTGGCCAAACCCCTTTCCTGCATCTCGTTGAGTGCTGCTTCCTGCTTTTGCGTGCGGTGCGTTTCCAGCGCCTTGAGCGTGGCCCAACGCGCGCCCTTGGGAAGCGCTACTTCCTTGTACTCGAGCCTCCGCACCTGGTCTATGGCTTTGGTGAATATCTGGACAACATGGAACCAATCCACCGTGACAGAGGCGCATGGAAATGTCTCTTCGGCCGCAGAGAGAAAGGCCGGCGACATATCGCAGACCACCTCAATCACGTTCTCGGATCTCCCGCCGTGTTCCTTGAGATGGTTGGCAAATTCTTTCAGGCATTGTTTGCCTTTGCCTGGTGTGGCGAAGATGACGGGACGCGTGACCCGGTCCATGTCCACGAAGATGGTGACGTAGTGATGGCCCCGCTTGGTGGCAGTCTCGTCGAGGCCGATGCCGCACAGTTTGCTCAGGTCGACCTGACCCATGGCCTTGAACACGTAATACTCCACGACGCGCCAGATGCGCTTGTCGGTGACGCCGACGTGGCTCGCGACCGCACTGATGGGCATTTCCCGGGCCAGAAGCATGACGACCTGCTCGAAAAGCAGGGTGAAGCCGCTGCCGGGACGAGCCCAGGGAACTTCGACTCGGCAGACGCCGTGTTCAGGACACGTGATGCGCGGGACCCTGGCTGTGATCTGGCAGTGGTGTTGGAAAAAGTTCAAATGTCTCCAAGTGAACTCCTTGAAATCATGAGCTTTGCAGAGCTTGGCGCAGACCGGGCAGGGATAGAGGGCTCCACGACCGGCATCGACCTCCAGGCGCAGTTCACTGGGTTGCTTGTGCAGGTCGAGTTCCTGGCTGACGACTTGCCAGGGTTCAGTGAGTCCGAGGCCAAGGGTGAGTAGATCATTAGCATTCACAAGTGGTTACCTCCTGATAGAGGCATCAAAGTACCTTGCTGACCAAGTTGCAGTCAATGAAGGGCATTTCCACATCAAACGTCGAAGAGCCCGAATTCATGCCCTTGTCCACGATGACCGTGACTTGCTCCCGGCCATACTTGCGCATGGCTTCGAGCATATCTTCCATGACACATTGGAACACCTTTGAGTCATGGCAGTTGCCTTCGTATTCCCGGTAAAAGAAAGGCAACCCGTTGTCCCTGGCCACCAGCAGGGCCAGGCCGACTTGGCGAAGCCAGTAGCGGCCCTCCTTGTTTTTGCCCCTTCGCGCCAGCTCGGAATCGGTATCGCTGGCCATGAAGGTGTAGTAGTT
>RZZR01000334.1 GCA_009929795.1 Deltaproteobacteria bacterium
ATCCGGACTTTCCCGGAATGGTCCGGGGCGATGCCAACCGCCTACGCCAGATTTTATTCAATCTGGCCGGGAATGCCGTGAAGTTCACCGATGACGGGGAAGTCTCGGTTCGGGCCGAACTTCTGGAACAGGACGGGAAAATGGCGTTGATCCGCTTCGCGGTCAAAGACACGGGTGTCGGCATTCCGGCCGACAAGCAGGGAATGCTCTTTGAAAAGTTCACCCAGGCCGACGTCTCGGTGACTCGAAAATATGGAGGAACGGGCCTCGGCCTGGCCATTTCCAGGCGTCTCTCCAAACTCATGGGTGGTGAGATCGGACTTTCAAGCGTCGAAGGCCAGGGGTCTGAATTCTGGTTTACGGTTCGTCTGGGCATGCAGGAGAACCAGGACCGGGCCGAGAGGCATGATCTGGACTGCCTGGCCGGGATCAAGGTCCTCGTTGTTGACGATAACGCCACGAACCGGGAGATGCTCTCGGCCCGGCTGACCTCCTGGATGATGCACGTTGATCAGGCCGAAGATGGACCTTCGGCCCTGGCCACCCTGTACAAGGCCATGGGGCAGGGCCAACCGTTCAATCTCGCTCTGCTGGATATGTACATGCCTGGCATGAGCGGCGATGTCCTGGCCCGGGCCATCCGTTCCGACCCCAGGTTGTCGGAGCTGAAGCTCGTCCTGCTCAGCTCCCTGGACAGAAACGACGACCAGGGCACCTCGACCGAAGGCCTTTTCCAGGCCGCCCTGACCAAGCCCGTTCGGCGAACCGACCTCCTGACCATCCTGATTGCCGTGGCAAAGGGAAGATCGGTTCTCACCGTCCATGGTCCAAACCCAGGCGAGGACCGGACACGCCTCGCGAGACTCGATTTTTCCAAAGCCGGGGCCCGGGTTCTGCTGGCCGAGGACAATGCCGTGAACCGTCAGGTGGCCCTGGGCCTGCTCCACAAATTCGGGGTGGAGGCCAGCGTGGCGGTGAACGGCCTCGAAGCCTTGAAAGCCTTGGGGAACGAAACATTCGATCTGGTCTTCATGGACGTTCAGATGCCGGAACTGAACGGGGTCGAGGCCACCAAAAGCATTCGGGCCCCAAAACCGGAAGGCCTCGGGCTGGACGTTCCCATCGTGGCCATGACCGCCCATGCCATGCAGGGCGACCGCGAACGGTTCCTGGCCGTAGGCATGAACGACTACATTTCCAAACCCATCTCACCCAAGGAGATCGGCAAGGCACTGGAACGATGGCTATCGTCGCCGACGCCGACCAGAGCAGCCGATCCGGAACTCCAAAACACTGCCCCGGACCGACAGAAGGATTTGCCGGCCTTTGACCGGATCGATTTCATGGACCGGGTCATGGGCGACCAGGATCTGGCCCGGCAGGTGGTCGATGTATTCATGCGGGATGCGTACAAACGGTTCGAATCCATTCGCCAGGGAGTCGAGGGGGGCAACCTTGCCATGGCCAGGGCCGCGACCCACACCCTCAAGGGATCGGCCGGCAATGTCGGGGCCCGGGCCATGGCCTTTGCCGCGGCCAAACTGGAGGCGGCTTTGGCCGCTGATGATCAGTCAGGCGCCGTTGAACTTTTGAAAGCCCTGCCGGGCAT
>RZZR01000335.1 GCA_009929795.1 Deltaproteobacteria bacterium
GAAGCAAAGCGGATTCACCATCCTGGAAACCATCATGGTCATCATGATCGGGTCCGTCATGGCCGTCATGGTCGTCCAGTTCGTCAACACCAGCGCCACGCCCAGTGTCACGCCGGTGACCTGGATGAACACCGAATACCGGCTCCAGGAGGTCATGGAACAGATCACCTCCGAATATCGCAAGGCCGTGGCCCAGGCCCGGGCCGACAACGTGGACTTCTCCCTGGACACCTTTCTGACGGCCCTCAAGGCCGATACCCGGTTCACCGGCTTCATCTCCGAGCCCAATACCGGGTATATCAGCTTCACATCCACCGGAGGAAAAGAGTTCCAGGCTTCGGCCGTGGGAGCCAACCCCGGGGACAACCCGGTCCTGCTGATCACCCTCCGCCAGGAGGATCAGCAATTGAGATCCCTGTTCACTGCTCAGGGAACGTGAGGCATGGCCATGAATACCACAAAAGGCTTCACCCTCATTGAGGTCATCGTCAGCCTGGTCCTTTTGTCCATCGTGGCCGTGTTCGCCGGACTGGGCATCGTCCGGGTGGTCGAATCCTATGTCTTTGCCAGCCAGAACGTCCGGCTGGCCGAACAGGCCCAACTGGCCCTGACCCGCATGACCCTGGAACTCCAATACGCCGACTCGGTCACCCAGGCCGGGGGAAATCTCCTGACCTACACCACAACCAAGGACGACACCGGCACGGCCCACACCCTCCAGCTCCAAGGGGCCAACCTCTCCCTCACCAGCGACGGCAGCGGAGCCCACGTGCTCCTGAGCGATCTGGCCTCCTACGAGGCCACCCCGCTCTTCCGATACCGGAACTTTGACGGCGACCCGTGGACCACGGCCAGGCCCTTCAACGAACTGGCCCACGTGGACATCCTTCTCCGCCTCCAGCACGCAAGCGCGGGAGTTCTCGAATTCCAGAGCTCCACCGACATCCGCAACAACGGCGTTGCCAACGCCATCACTCCCGAGGGATAAACCCATGAATGATCACCAACATGCATTCGACCGTCGACATTCCTCGGACTCGGGCTCGGCCCTGGTGGCCATCATCATCACCATGGTCGTCATCTCGGCCCTGACCGTGGCCGTGGTCTCCCTGAACAGCTCGGGCGTCATGAACACCGTGACCTTCAACCACAACAAGAACGCCTACTACCTGGCCGAGTCCGGCTACCGCTACGCCGCGGCCGTGTACCTGAACACCGAGAACGACGACAGCGGCGGCAGCGCGGACGACGAAAAGGCCTCAGCCCTGGCCCGGCAGATCGACGGCACGACCTATACTCTGCCCGGGGGCCGGTTCGAGCTGTCGGCCTTTCCCTACTGGCTGGTGCCGAATGCAAGATACACCCGGGGCCAGACTGCAACCCTCAACTTTCCTGGCACCATTCCGCCCAGCTTTTCCATCCCTTCGAGCGGGACAATGGCCTTCTCCCATATCCGGGAAGACGGCACTCCGGAAATAACTCTGTTCATTTATTCCGGAGCCTCCATCAACTCAGGCACCAACACCTTACGCTGCACCTTGGGAAATCGCCTACCCACCAATGCCGCCTACGCCATCGAGGCAGACGACATGGTCTA
>RZZR01000336.1 GCA_009929795.1 Deltaproteobacteria bacterium
TCCGGTTCCAGACCGTGAGCGCGTGTCCCTGGTCGATCAATCGTCCGGCAATGGCCCGACCCAGATGGCCGAGGCCGATGAATCCGACGTTCATGGTGGCTCCTCCTGCTTTGATTGGCTTGAAGGGAATTCTGTCAGTTCCAGACTCGTTTCTATGATTGGGCCGTCACGGAGTCAACGAAGGCCGGTTTGCTGATTTGTCAGGCCATGTCCTGGGTCTGTTGACAATACTCTCAGTCGTACAATACTTTGTACTTATGGAGGTATAAAATATGGTCAAGATCCCCGAAATTGTTCCGGTGAGTGATTTCCGGCAAGACGCGGCCGCGGTCCTCAAGAAGTTGCGGTCCGGCACCGGACCGCTGGTGGTCACGCAACGCGGGCGGGCCGTGGCGGTCATGCAGAGCATCGAAGCCTACGAACAGCGCGAGCGGGAATGGGATTTATTGTGCCTGTTGGCGGCCGGAGAGCGGGAGATCGCCGCCGGCCAAGGTCATGGCCTGGATGCGGTGATGGACGAGGCCGAGGCCCTGCTTGGAGACGATCCCTTGTGAACATCGTTTTCACTCCGTCGGCCAGACGGCATTTTCTCGAAGTCCTCGAATACATCCGCCGAGACGACCCGAAAGCAGCCAGAAGATTTCGAGACAAAGCCAAGTCCGTCCTGAGCCGACTGGCCGATTTTCCGGAATCGGGCCGGGCGATTCCCGAATTTTTGGGACTGCCCCATCGCGAAGTTATCGTACGGTCGTATCGGTTTTTTTACCGTATCGTTGACCAGACGGTGTGGATCGTTGCGGTCTGGCATTCGGCTCAATTGCCGGCCGATCCGAAGAATTGAGCGCGATCGGGAATCGTCGGGCCTTCTTGACAGAGGCGCCGACCCGGACCTATCGCTTCACCAATTCGGGTGTTCATGCGGAACTCAAAAGGGAATCCCGTGCAAATCGGGAGCGGACCCGCCGCCGTCAGTCCCCCAAACATCCAGCCCCCTTGCGCGCCACTGGCCTTTCGGCCGGGAAGGCCGGGGCCGGAGGGACGAGCCGGAAGACCTGCCCGAAGCATTCGGTCGCGTGCCGGACAACGGGTATTTGTCCGGGCGGAGGGTGATGAAGAATACGGACATCCCTTTCCCGCGGCAGGGCGGGAAAGGGTTTTTTTTCGCCCTGCTCCGACCGCAACCCTTTCGCGCCGGGAGGTGCAGCATGGAATGGAGCGGAGCATGGACGGGACTCAAAACACTTCTTGTGGCCATGGCCATTTTGGCCGTCATGGCTGGATGGGCCTGGGCCGGACACGGAAAGAGCAAAACAGCCGAGGCAAAGACCGGGATCGTCCTGGTGGCCTTTGGGTCCACCGTGGCCGAGGCCAGGGTGGCGTATGCGGAAATCGAGAAGGCCGTGGCCGCGGCCTGTCCGGGTTTGGAGCGGGTCTGGGCCTATTCCTCGGATCAGGTCCGGACCAAACTGGCCAAGGAAGGCATCGCGGTCCCCTCACCGGCCGAGGCCTTGGCCAGGTTGGCGGCCCGTGGATTCGACCGGGCCGTGGTCCTTCCCCTCATGGTCATTCCGGGCGAGGAGTTCCACGCCCTGGCC
>RZZR01000337.1 GCA_009929795.1 Deltaproteobacteria bacterium
ACGCAAAGTGACCGGCTGTCAGGACTTTTTCAAGATTGCTGCCTGATTTGATTGCTGTCATGGCATCTGTCTCCTTTTATATGGTTCCCTTGACCAGTTCTTCTCTGATACTCCGCCGGGGACCGCCGTCCCGGGCCGTGCGCCAGTCTTTGAAAGGCTTGACCGCCGTCAGGTCCTCCAGGCGGCCGGTTTCCATTTTCTTTTTCACGATGGCGTCCCAGATGCAGACGGTCTCCTTGTTCACCTCACAGATCCCGTTGGACGATCCGCCGCAGGGGCCGTGAAGCAGGCTTTTGGCACACCTGGCAATGGGGCACAGCCCCCCGAACAGATGGATACCGCAGGCCCCGCACCCGGCACAGCGTTCCTCCCACACCCCGTGCTGGACCGCGCCCCCGAAAAACGTGGTGTTCACGGCCGGGAAAAACACCTGGTCCGGGTACATTTCCGTCAGGAACTGGGGCCCTACCCCGCAGGCCATGGACACCACCGCGTCATAATTTGCCACGTCATCGGCCAGTTCAGCCACATATTCAGTGTCACACTGGCGTTCCAGGACCCGGTGCTCCACCTCGACCGGCCGCCCTTGTTTTTTTCGGGCGATTCTCACCGTTGAAGCCAGAACTTCCGCTTCCTTGAGACCGCCCACATTACACACAGTCACACATCCCTTGCATCCAAGGATCAGGAGTTTTTCCCTGTCCGCCACCATCCCCAGTATCTCTTCCAGAGACTTGCGATCTGCCACTATCATGTTACCCTCCTTGTTTTTTATCGGACCGGGGTGGGGCCCAGGTCCCTGATCCGCTCCACCATCTCGTTTGCGATCTCGGCGAACCGGGCGCCCTGGGCCGAGGACAGGTTGTACATGGCCACCCGCTCCGGCTCGATCTTCAGTTCGGTGAGCACCTTTTTCACGTATGCCACCTTGCGCCTTGCCTTGTAGTTGCCTTCCAGGTAATGGCACTCTCCTTCCAGGCATCCGGCCACGTATACCCCGTCGGCCCCGTCCTCCAGGGCGGAGAGCAGGTGGATGATGTCCACCCGGCCGGTGCACGGCACCTGGATGATCTTGATGTTGGCCGGATAGGACAGCCTCATGGAACCTGCCAGGTCCCCTGCGGCGTAAGCTCAGTACTGGCAGCAGAACGCAATGATTCTGGGTTCATGGGCCTGGGTGTTCATGGCATTCCTTTCCTGTTCATTCCGGCTGTTGTGTTGTTCCTGCTGATCCGGTTTCATGATGCCGCCTCCTCAGTCTCCAGGGTTTCTTCAAACAGGGCATGGGTCTTGGCAGTGATCTGCCGGTCGGTGAAATGATTCAGCGTAATGGCCTTGCCCGGGCATTCCGCCACGCAGGCCCCGCACCCGTGGCATTCCGATGCCTCGATCTGCGCATATCCCTCTTCATGGATAAACGGGATCCCATAGGGGCAGGTGCGCACGCAGGTCAGGCACACCGCACATTTTTCCTTTTCCACCGTGGCCACGATCCCGCCCACCATGAGCGAATCCCTTGACAGAATGGTCATGGCCCTTGCCACAGCAGCCCTTGCCTGGGCGATACTCTCCTCCAGAGGCTTGGGATA
>RZZR01000338.1 GCA_009929795.1 Deltaproteobacteria bacterium
CGGGCTCTGTTGGCCGGGGAAATCGAGGTGGCCATGGTCCAGGCCGACGTGGCCCTGTGGGCCCGTCAAGGGCAAGGACCTTTTGCCGGTGAGCCTGGGGAGCGCAACATCCTGGCCTTGGCCTCGCTCTACCCGGAGCGGCTTCAAATCGTCACCAGACCCGGGGCCGACATCACAAGCGTGATGGATCTGCGGGGCAAATCCATTTCTCTCGACGAGGTCGGGTCGGGAACTCTGGCAGCCATGAAAATCGTTCTTCAGGCCTATGGGTTGTCCGAAAAGGATCTTCGGCCGGCCTATCTGAAACCCGAGTTCACGGTCGAGAGCCTGGCCACGGGCCGCCTGGACGGATTCTGCCTGATGAGCGGGGTTCCGGCCCAGGCCGTGACTGACGTCGCAGAACGGGGTATTCGCCTCGTGCCTGTGGACAGGCATACAGCCAAGGCCATCAATGCGGCCCATCCCTATCTGGTCCCAGGAATCATCCCGGACGGTGCCTACCCTGGCGTTCCGGAGACGCCGACCATCGAGGTCAATGCCCTTCTTGTCGTTGCCGGAACCATGGCCGACGATTTGGCCTATGATCTGACCCAAGACCTGTGGTCTGAAAGGACCCTTGACCTGCTCGACTCGGCCCATGTGCAGGGACGATTCGTTACCCTTGATTCGGCGTTGAACGGTCTGTCCATACCCCTTCATCCAGGGGCCCGGCAATACTACCAGGATCAGGGACTGATAGGCGAGGCGGACCCGAGGCCGTGAACCTCTTCCGATTCCGCTTTGAAACCATCCGATGGGCCATCGTGGTCATCTTTCTGGCCATGGTCCTTGGCGTGGGTCTGTTCACCAATGTGACCCTCCGGTCCCTGGAACGAAGCCTTCCGACCCTTCTTCTTTCCCAGATCGAGGCTCTGACCAGGATCATGGACGGGCTGAACGAGTTGACCCATTCGGCGGCGACCATGCGCATGAATCCCCAGGCCGGAGCGGTGGATTCGTTCGAGGGACGGGTGAACGAGGTCTACGAGGATCTGGTGGACATGCGCCGTTCCTTTGTCCTGGACAACCTGATCCAGGCGTCGGCCTTTCATGCCGTGGTCGCCCCGGCCCTGGTCGATGTTCTCCAATGGCTGGAGTACGGCGTGGGTGGACATGGCCGGAAAGGCGAAGTGATCATGACCGTGATTCACGCCCGTCTTCGAGAGGCTCAGGCCAGGGCTTCGGCCGTGCGTGCCGAATCCCAGGGGCTGGTCCAGACCATTCTGGAGGAACAGCGCCAAAAATTGGACCGGTTCCTGGTTGGCGTTAATCTTCTTCTGGCCTTTTCCGGTCTTATTTCAGTGCTGGTCCTGGGCCTCATGTGGAAGCAGCACCGACTCTGGCGCCGGGAGGCCGCGGCCATGGCCGAAAGGACCCGATTGACGGCCATCATCGAATCGAGCCGCGATTTCATTTCCACAGCCACCCTGGACGGTCGCCTGACCTACATAAATCGGTTCGGCCGGGCCTTGGTGGGCTGGGGCGAGGATGAGGACCTGAAAGAGAAAAGGATCGACAATCTCCATCCCGACCGGGTCGTGGATATTCT
>RZZR01000339.1 GCA_009929795.1 Deltaproteobacteria bacterium
TCCCGGACCTCGGTCAGCAGATGCTCCAGTCGGTTGGCTTCGTCGGCGATGATCTTCAACTTTTCCCGCCGGGGGTCGTCCTCGGGCAGCGTCCGCAAAATCTGTCCGGCAAACCCGCCCATGACCATCAAGGGGTTCTTGATCTCATGAGAGAGATGGGCCGCAGCCTCGCCGATGGCTGCGAACCGCTCAGAAATCATGAGCTTTTCCTGGGTCTCTAGAAGCTCTTCCATGCTCCGGCTGACCTTGTCCCGCTCCCGGCGAAGTTCGTCCTCCGACCGCTGGAGATACTCGGTTTTCCTGGCCACCTCGGCCCGCAGGGATTGGGACCAGTGCAAGGAAAGAAAGAGAAATGCGGCAAAACCCAGCAGGGCCGAGATCCCGAAAATACCGACCACGGCTCCCTGACGGAGGACCACGGGCTGAATCAGACCGTAGACCTCGGAATCCGGTGCGGCCAGACCCACGGACCAGACATGAACAGGGCCTGTCCCGTTCCGGGAAAAAATCACCGGGCTGAAGGCGAACAGCTTTTTCATCTCCCGGATCATGTCCCAATGCCAGCCGGAGACATACCAGTCTGTACCCTCTTCGCCCTTGAGCAAGCGCTCGGACATAAGGGAATTAATCCGTTTGTAGGAGAGGTCGGGATTACGCTTATGCCTGGCCGTGAAGGCGTCCTGGCCTACGAATTCCGCCTCAACATGATACATGAAATGGCCCTGGCCATCTATGACCCAGGCGTATCCGGTCTTGCCCGAACGGACGCCCTCGGCCGCACTTCTGGCGATGGACTGGGCGTCCAGGACAAACAAGCAGTCCGTCCCGGACAGGCCTTGACTCCCCTTGTCCTGCATTGGAGCGACCATGGTCATGACCCATCTGTCGGCAATCGGACCATGAGTGGAGCGCTGGGTCCGGCTCAAAACAACATTCGGGCTAAATGAACCCGGGGCCTTTCCATCCTCCTGTTCCGGAAGATGGACGCCCAGTTCGTCCAGGGTCGTCCATCCCTCATCGGTGAGCACCGCCGAAGGCCCGCCGGAAGCAGAAAACCCCAATCCAAGGACCCCGAAATCCTTAAGAAACCCAAGCAGATCACCGATGGCGCTGGTCTCGTCCGCATTCGTCTCCGGCGCCAAAAACGTCGAGCGGCTAAAATGGAGCAGAGCCTCGTTCAGCAGTTCGAAATCGTGGGAGATGTCCTGGGCGATCTTTCTAGCCAGCAATAGCTGCTGTTCGTTGAACTGCGCGGAAACCACCCGCTCCAGTTCGACATTGGCCCGATAGGCCAGGGTAAGGACGATGGCCGAGACAACGAGAAAACTGACAAGGATGAGACTTGCAAAGCGTTTGTGCATGTTTGATGGACCCTGTGTGGGGCTCCGGCAGCCGCTTGGATTTACGGCCTTTCAGAGGCCCATTGCGCACTGGGTAGATTCATCCGTTTTTTCACCATGGTCAAGGCCGAGGCGTCCGGACAAACACCCGGACGAAAAAGGGGGCACCTTGTGCCCCCATCCCGGTATAAGAAAGCGGCCCAATCGGACCGTTTGCAGCTCACAATCTCTTGATCTCCGCGTACCA
>RZZR01000340.1 GCA_009929795.1 Deltaproteobacteria bacterium
CATTGCCGCCCTGAAGTCCCATCTCTTCGACCCCGGCCGTACCCCGCTCATGCGCAAGGTCCGTTTCCGCAACCATGTCTTGCAGAAGGTCATCGAGCTCATGTCCCTGTCCCGGGGCGGATCGGGTCGCGGCGCCCAGCGCGGCCGCATCTCCTACGCCCAGCTCGGCATCAACCAGCTTGGGGCCGTGTACGAGGCCCTGCTCTCCTACAAGGGCTTCTTCGCCAAGGAGGACCTCTACGAAGTCAAGAAGGCCGGTGAGCAACCTAGTGAGCTGGACACGGCTTTTTTCGTTTCGGTCAACGATTTACCCAAGTATTCAGAGAACGAGAAGGTCTTCAACCAGGACGGCACCCTGCGCGTCTACCCCAAGGGCACCTTCATCTATCGCTTGGCCGGGAGGGACCGACAAAACTCGGCCTCCTATTACACCCCGGAAGTCCTGACCAAATGCCTGGTCAAGTACGCCTTGAAGGAGCTTTTGAAAGACACGACGGCCGACGACATCTTGAATCTGACTGTCTGCGAACCGGCCATGGGTTCGGCCGCCTTTCTGAACGAGGCCGTGAATGAGTTGGCCGAGGAGTATCTGGCCCGCAAGCAGGCCGAGCTGGGCGAACAGCTCTCCATGGAGGAATATGGCCCGGCCCTACAGAGGGTGAAGATGTACCTGGCCGACAACAACGTCTTCGGCGTGGACCTAAACCCCGTGGCCGTGGAGCTGGCCGAGGTCTCCCTCTGGCTGAACACCATCCACCAGGGCGGATTGGTGCCCTGGTTCGGCAACCAGCTCGTCTGCGGCAATTCCCTCGTCGGGGCTAGGCGGCAGGTCTTCTCCTCGGCGAGCCTGAAAAGCAATCCGGCCCTGGGTCCGTGGCTGCAAAAGGTCCCCGAACGGGTTCCCCCAGGCGGCGACCGGCCCATGTCCACGGTCTATCATTTCCTGCTGCCGGATGCGGGCATGGCCGACTACACCGACCGCAACGTCAAGGCCCTGGCCCAGGAGGAGTTCGCCGCGGCCGCGGCCTGGCGCCGGGAGTTCGCCAAGCCCTTCCAGACGGAGCAGATCCGCCAACTGGAAAAGCTCTCTTCGGCCGTGGACGCCTTGTGGGTCCAAACCATCGCCAAGCAGCGCGAACTGCGCGTCCGCACCCGGGACACCCTGACCATTTACGGGCAGCCCGAGCCGGCTGAGGCCTGCTCGACCACGGTCCAGTACAAGGACCGCATCCTGGCCCTGGAGCATCACTCCGAAGGCGTGAAGCACGCCACCCCCTACAAGCGCCTCAAGCTGGCCATGGATTATTGGTGCGCCCTCTGGTTCTGGCCCCTGGAGAAGGCCCACCTTTTGCCCTCCCGGGAGGAGTTCCTTTTCGAGATGTCCCTCATCCTCGAAGGACAGGTCTACGAGCCCCAGCCTGCCGACGATTCCGGCCGGCCCTATCTCCCCGGTCTGGCCCCTCCCCAGACCGTACAGCTCGAACTGCCCTTTGACCGCCGCCTGGGCCTGGTGGACGTGAACACCCTCTGCGAGAATCTTCCCCGTCTGGGCCTGGTCCGCCATCTGGC
>RZZR01000341.1 GCA_009929795.1 Deltaproteobacteria bacterium
TCATGGCCGTCAGTCGGCTCCGGATAGAAAGATGATGTGTCCATCGGCCGCCTGGTATTCGAGTGTTCATCGGTTCACCCGGATCTGTTGGTGTGGACTGCTGCTTTTTGGTCGATCCGCGTGGCCGGGATTCGTTCCGCGCTCCAGGAGGGGATGTGGAACCCGGACCGTGAGACGCTGGGGATCGGCCGGGAAAAAACAGCGCTGGTCCTCGACGTGCAATGGCCACAGGCCGAGGGCGGTCAGAGGATCGACTCGGCCCGACAAGATCACCATCTCCAGATGGACGTGGGTGTCGTACTTGCCAAAGATGTTCGGGCGGCCTTCGTAAATGCTCAAGCCACTGCTGCCGGCCAAAGCAATGGCCTCACCGGTCTGGACAGGACGGGGAAAAGGGCCCACGGGCCGTTCCAGATGACACAGGAAAATCCCCCGAATAGGGCCTTCGGAATCAAGAATGAATATATGGCCGCCCCGCCGCGGGTCACATCCCAGCGGATCATATTCGGCCAGTCCATCCAGCGGGGAGAACACCATCGTTCCAGGCAAGGCTGCCAGGTCCACGCCAGCATGTCGTCCGGCCCGACCACCGAACAGGCTTTGACAGGGACACCACCGCGGTTCATCCCTGGTGCCGTACCATCCTCGAACGAGATCGGGGCCTGGACCGGCCTTGGGAAATCTCGCTGGACATGGCCCGGCCGTAGCGGCCCCATGCCGTTGTTCAGCCTCTGTTTCCGGGTGACGTTGGTCGGACAACAATCCTCTCTGATCTGGGCGATGGCGAACAATGGCCGATTCCAACAGCCCTTTGACCGGATCGTCTGTTTCCGGCTCGAACGGGGCCACCCCGACAAATGGGGCGAGTTGGCGGCCAAGAGCCTTGTGCTGCTCGGGGTCCCCAGGGTCGGGGATCCCCGTCAGATCCACGAGCCGCGCCTTTTCCGGACTCATGTCCGTGCATCTCGTCCTCTGAGCCATGAAAAGTTCACGAAAGGGGCTCATGGCCTGCATCTGGGAGCGAACGTTTCGGCCTTGTGGAAATTGTGATGGAATCGCCACGCACAATATGCGTATACGCACATGTCATGTGTCTTTCATACCATTTGAGGGCATCTTCCATGGAGCATGAATAATAGTCACGGTACTGAGCGTACTCATTTAAATACAATGAATTGAATTTTTTATATAAAAATTCATTCAGTATAATCTTTGATCTATTGTTCAATGGATGACATGTGGCGATCAGAGAAATTTTTTTGGAATATCCCCAATCAATATAAATGGGCATTTTCAATAGTATTGAAAAAATAAAATAATAACTTGCATGTTGAACTCGACTGGAAATATGCATTCCTTGAAATTGGGGGTCGATGGCCTGCCCGAAATAGCCGATACATGGCGAATCATCAACAAGACAAGGCCTGATTATGAACCCAAAAACGCCTGCAACCACGTCGTCGAAAGCGATGACCAGACGAACGATGTCCCTTGGCGAGAGGGTCCTGGCCTTGGCGGCTCGTTCGTAGTACCTTCTGGCCGCCGTGTCGAATGGCTGCCCCAGGTT
>RZZR01000342.1 GCA_009929795.1 Deltaproteobacteria bacterium
TTGCGGGGGAAGATACACGGTGTGGGGCCGGTCGCGGTAGACAATGAATGCGTCCAGCAGGGAGATGCGTCCATCGCCTCCCGGTCTTGGCGGCATGGCCTCGATTTCCAGGGCGGAATAGAGGGAGTTGTACTTGAGGCCCATCTTCTGGGTGGTGACATGGTCGCAGACGGTCTGCCCGAACATGACGTCCAGGTTCAGGCGTTCGGGAGGCGAGGTGTGAATTCTGGCGGCCAGGCGCATGACCAGGGAGGAGTGGCGGTAGGCCGGGTGGACGATCCAGGAACCGCCTTCCATGATATGTTTTCCCGGCGGGTTGCGGAACAGGGCGTAGAGGCCGACAACATCGCCTTTTTCCGTGCGTCCGATTACTTGATGCAGGTTTGGCCCGGTATTGAGGCGGACGAGTTCCTCTGGATCGTAGACATGGTCGACGGGAAACCCCTCCCCGTACTCGGTATAGTATAGCTGGGCCACGCCCGGGGCGTCCTCGGGCCGGAAATCGTCGACCACGAATTTCTGACCGGGTTCGATGAAGTGGGGATCGTTTCGTAAGAGGGCAAGGCATTCTTCGCGCGATTTGTTCATGGACAGATTTCCTTTTGGATGTTTGGAGAAAATGCCACTAGAGCCGATTTTTGACAAGCAGCAACCAGCCCGAAGGGGTCGGATATGTCGGCTACACCGATTTTCGACTCTATTTCGATGCCGGAATGAGGTTTTCTTCAACTCAGGCTGAGAAAGCCGTAGTCTTCAGCAGGATACGTCTGATTGTTCCCTCAAGGTCGTGAGCTTTGAGTCTCCGAAAGAACTTGATCTCTTCGTCCTGTTGCTTAGCCTTGTCCAAGGCCAGACTCAGTTCCTCCAATCCCTCCTTCTGTCTGAAAACTCGAAGATTGGTCAGACCAAGGTCCATTCCCAGCCGCCAATCATTTCGTCGGCGGAGTGAAAGCCATGACTGGGTCCGAAGTCGAAACTCGTTGTACCCCCTAAGCCCACGAAGGAGATGTTGGGTCCGATCAAAAACCAGATCGGGTTCATCGGTCAGGGTCCCGGCCAAAATCAGGCATTCAAGGGCCGTTTCCGGAAGGTGCCGTCCGGGGTCGAAAACGAAGCCCGGACGGCTGAGTTCGCTCTGCCGGTGGAGGATGCGGGCCCAGTCCATGAACAGGTCCGAAGGCGTCTCGGGCAAAGCCGGAGGCGTTTCTTTCAAGGCGCGGACATGGATCTGCCAGAATTGACGGGCCAGGTTGAACCGGCCAAGGGCCTGGGCCGCGGCCGAACAGGCCAGATAAAGGGCAGGGTTGCCAGGTTCGATCCGGTCCTGGACGGTCCGGACCAGAAGGGCCTCGAGGTCGGTGCGCTTGCCGCTGTCGTACAGGTTTTCAAGCAGGGCCCGGAGCAGGTTTGGATTCTGTCCGGCCAACGAGGCCAAAGCCGTTCTCAATTCCGTCGAGGGCAGTAAAAAGCAGCCTGCCAGAGACAGGTTGTGCAGGGTCAGCCAATAATCCTGGATGGACTGGCCGTGAGTTCGGCGAGCCTGAGCCGTATTCATCGCCAGTT
>RZZR01000343.1 GCA_009929795.1 Deltaproteobacteria bacterium
GAAGCAGATTTGGCCCATGAGAATGAAGAGGGGGATGACGGTCAGACCGTAGGAGTTGAAGACCCCCCAGGTCTCGCTGCCCAGCATACTCACAGCCGGCTGCCAGCCGAGCATCTTCCAGCATCCGAGAAAGCCCACCAGGGCCATGGCGAAGCCGACCGGAATCCTGAGGATGAAGATGATGGCCAGAAGGGACAGGACTGCGGTCAGGCCCAGGGCGCCGGGGCTCATGGGCGTCTTTCCCGTGCCGGAAGGACAACGGCCAGGGTCTCGACGATCAGAGTCAGGACCAGGACGGCGAAGCCCACGGCCACCATGCCCACCACCGGGTAGTAGGGCAGGTGCGTGGTTTCAGAGAGTTCCCCCATGTTCTTGAGGGCCAGGGCCAAGTTCAGGACCTGCCAGGAGACAAGGGAAAAGAGGCCCAAGGACAGCAGGTTGGACACAACGATGAGGGTCCGGTTCCAGACAGGTGAGATGGTTTCCGGAACGAGGGTCACGGTGATGTGCCCACGAGTCTGCTGGGTTCCGGCCAGGGCCATGGCCGCCACCACGGCCCCGGCAAAACCCATGAATTCGAAGGTGCCCTTGAGGGGTGTCCAAAATGCCCGCAAGAGGATGTTGGCGCTGGAGACCAGAACCATGGCCGACAGAAGGAGGCCGCCAATGATCATCAGGACGGTGTTCAGTCGGCGGCTGACAAAGATCAGGCGTTGAAGCATGTCGTTTCCGCTAGTTCAGTTCCGTCTCGTATTTGGCTTTCAGTCTCTGAATCCGGGTAAGAATATCTTCTGACGGCAGGGCCTTGGATTCGGCCATGGTCTTCCATTCGTCCACAAGGGGGGAGAGCTTCTGTCTGGCGGTCTCCATGTCCTCGGCTGACAGGGTCACCGGCGAGGTGCCGTATTTTTCGTGGACCCAGGCAAGGGAGTTCTGGACATGGCCGTCCATGTATCGGCCTGTCCACAGGGCCTGTTCGGGGGCGAGGTCATCGAGAATCTTTTGGATGTCCTGAGGCAGGGAATTCCAGGCTTTGAGGTTCATGATTACTGCAAAAGTGTAGACCTGAAAGTTGCCGATGGTCTGGTAGGGGCAGAATTCGGCGAAATTCATATCCTTGAGAACCTCCATGGAGGTCAGCAGGCCTTTGACCAATCCCTTCTGCAGGGCCTCGGGCACGTCGGGCATAGGCATGGACACGGGCACGGCCCCGAGGCGCTCCAAGACCTTGGAGGCAATACCAGAGGCCCTGTATTCGACGCCCTTGATCTGATCCAGCGTGGTGATTTGCTCGCGAGTCATGAGGTTTGAGGGGGCGGAGGTGAACATGGTCAGGACCTTGACTCCGGAGAATTCCTCGGGGTTGGTCTCCTGAACGAGATCGTGGAGCACCATGGAGGCCACCGAGGCCGAATCAAAGCCCAGGGGAAGTTCGACGGCACTGCTGACCGGGAAGACGCCGGGTTGGTAGGCCAGGCCTACGCAGCCGATGTCGGTCTGACCCATCTGGACGCCCCGGAACAT
>RZZR01000344.1 GCA_009929795.1 Deltaproteobacteria bacterium
CCGACCTCGAGCCCTCTGCCGATCCGGCCCCTGATCCGCTTCCTGGGTCCTGAGACCCTGGAAACCTTCGCTCGCCACGCCCCGTTCCTTTCGGTGCTCAAGGTCATTCTGGGAGGGCCTGGGGACGCCATCCACCCGCCCCTGGAAACGACTCCGGAAAAAACCCGCGAAGCCAGCATGACGTCCTCACTCTTCGGAATCCAAGACCTTCTCCACCGACCCTGGTCCTCCCTGTCCACCGGCCAAGCCTGGAAGGTCCTCCTGGCCAGAACTTGGCTGGCCAGACCTAGGGTGTTGGTCTGGGACGAGTTCGCCTCCTCCCTGGACCCGGAAACCAGATCGAACCTGGCCGAAACGCTGGACCGCATGGCCGAAGCAATGACGCTGCGTCTGGTTCTGTCCACCCACCGGCCGGACGAACTCCCGACCTGCGTGAACAGGATTCTGGAACTGCCCGAAGGCGTAATCCGATCCAGGCCCGCTCAGTCGCTTTCGGTCAAGTCCGCCCCCATCCGGAGGCCTGGTCCATCCGTCCCCGATTGCCCTTGCCTGATCCGGATGGAACATTGCCGGGTCCGTCGAGCGGGACGAATCATTCTGGATGTCGAAAACTGGGAAATCCGGCAAGGACAGCATTGGGCCATCCTCGGCCCCAACGGCGCGGGCAAGAGCACCCTGCTGGCCCTCGCGGCCGGCCGGGTCCGCCCCCTGGCCCCGGGCCGGGTGGTCTGGTTCGGGGATCCCGATCTGCGCGACGTCCAGTCCGTCCGGGCCAGGATGGGCGAATTCTCTCCGTCCCTCCAGACCTTGATCCCGCCCTCGGCTCAAGTTCCGGATGTGATCGCCTCGGGCCTTTCGGGCGGTTTCCCACCGATCCGGGCCAACGATCAGGGATGCGAACGGGCCAAGGATTTGGCCCGTGAACACGGTCTGGACGACCTCCTGACCCGGCCTTTCGCCCAGTTGTCCTTTGGCCAGCAGCGCCTGGTCGGCCTGGTCCGGGCTCTGGCCAATGAACCCGATCTCGTCCTTCTGGACGAACCCTTTTCCGGACTGGACGAAACCTGGCGGCAACGGATCGGCCACATTCTGGCCCAGGCCACAAGTCGGCCCCGGACACTGGTCGTGGTCACCCACCACCCCGAGTCCTTGCCCACCTTGACCTGGAACGTGCTTCGGCTGGACAATGGAAGGCCGGATTGACGCAGACTTCCTTTCCCCTTGAGTTTGGTCGGCTCGACTGGCAAACTTTTTCTATCGACCTTTCCAAGGGTACCATTCATCCCGCCACCATCTTGTTCGGTTTTCCGAATAAAAAAGGCCCGGCTCCATGCGGAACCGGGCCTTGCCTGGTGCGTACGAAAGGACAGAAGACCTACAGACCCTTTTTCTCAAACAGGGCAAACAGGGCCAGACAGGCCAGAATGAACAAGGAAATGACCATCCACGGTGAAACGCCCAGGATGCCCGGAAGGGTGACCTTGCCCAGAACGCCCCAGGTCAGGACCGTGGTCTTCATGAC
>RZZR01000345.1 GCA_009929795.1 Deltaproteobacteria bacterium
AGCCGCACCAGCTCGCGATTGACGGCCAGGGTCGCCCGCTGTTGGGCGCTGTGGATCCGTGTTTTCAGACCCGCCAGCCAGTCGGCGTAGCCTTCGGGCGCCTGGATCAGGGAGACGGGTTTGCCGCTCATGCCCGCACCGCCTCCTCGATGAGTTGCTCGACGCGGGAGTTGGCTTGGTCGAGGAGTTGAGTCGTTTTTTGTGCGGAGCAGGCTGCTTTTTCCTCAGCTCTCGCACTTCCTTACCTGAAGAAAATGGAATGAAGTTCTTCAGATAGAATTTCATCTTGCCGCCCCATGCTTTGAGTTTCGTCTTGGTGCTTCGGTCCCGTCAACCATCAGCTCTCGCCCAAGGCCAACGGCTTTGGCGGCAAAACGAGCGAATCGTGTCTCATGCCTGCTTCTTTGACCTCGAAGGTTTTCACCAACTAGCCCAAAGAGGGGCAAGCGGCAAGAAGGACCTCGACCAAAGCAGGGCTAGAGTATGGCCTCTGTGTTTTTGATTGCAAAAACAAAGCTGGGCGTCGTACAGATGGATAGGAAAATACGAGAGTCGTTGGAAAATCAGAAGTACCAGCGCCAGCTGCGTCCGGCCAGGAAGAGGTCGCGGAGGGTGACGATGCCGCCCTTCTTGAGTTTCTTGACCAGGAAAAGGAAGAGGTAGGCGGTCTGGAGGGCATCCTCCAGGGCGTTGTGGTGGTCGAAGACGGGCAGGTCGTAGCGGTGGGTCAGGTCGGCCAGATTGTAGCTGACATTGAGGTCGTACTGGTCGTAGTAGTTCTCCCACAAGTCGGCCTCGTAGACCTGGGCCAGGCGCATGGTGTCCAGACAATGGTTTGGCAGGGGAGCGTTGTAGATCTTGCGGCAGGCCAGGCCGAGAAAGCTCACGTCCAGGCCGATGTGGTGACCAACCAGGAGCGATCGGCCGGCGTAGTCGATGAATTCGGGCAGGACCTTGAAGAGGCGGGGGGAATTCAGGACCTCGTCCGGGGTGATGTGATGGATGAGAATGCTCGTCTTGGTCATGACCCGGGGGTGGACCAGGGAATAGAAGCAGTCTCCCATTTCGATCCGAAGCCCCCGGATCCTGACCGCCCCGATGGAGACTATTTCGTCCACATGGGGATTCAGGCCGGTGAGTTCGGTGTCCACGACGGTGAACTCGCACTCGGCCAGGGGGATGTTCTGGTCGAAGGTGTCGAAGTAGTCGGCGTTGGCTGCCAGGCCAGGATGCTCCGGGTCGCCATGGAGGAGGCGGGCCATGGTCCTGGCCAGGCGTTGAATGTACATCGAGGCGCGTCTCCTTGTCGGGCCGGTCAGAGGCTTTGGCCTTCGGGCCTTGCCGTGTCGTCCGAAGTCAGGTTCACCTGTTCCCGGGCTGTCACGCGTTCAGTTGGAAGGCGTCCTTGATGAAGGCCTGGATGTTGCCGATGACCGAAAAGGCGTCCTTGAGGGTCCGTTTTTCCAGTTCCGAAAGCCGCCCGGGATTGATGCGATTGTCGGGTTCGTCG
>RZZR01000346.1 GCA_009929795.1 Deltaproteobacteria bacterium
CGTCTCTCCACGGTCATCCCCGGGACAGTGGCCACCCCCATCTGGGATGCGATCGGAGGTGCCCCGGAATCCGCCATAACACCGGAGGAATCCGCTCGTGCAATCCTCAAGGGCGTGGCGGCGAATGAAAGAATCGTCTTTGTCACTGCTGCCGACCGCGAGGGTGCCATCAACGCCGTTCGTCCCGAAGTCGCCGAGGGCATGGACGAATACCTCTTGAATCTGGCCAGGCAAAGGAGAAGCGGGAAGATCGATTTTTGAGATGTGGAAAGGAAATGCTCCCGGCTGCAGATCCTGGGGCTCTGAAGTGTTTTGAAGTTACGGCAGGAGTTCTGATGCCCAAATTTCTCGGCAGGTTGTTACGACGCTGGTCGCCCGCCATCCAGCCGGAAGATCGTGAAAACGTCGAAAAGGCCTTGTTCGCCTACAATCTGGCCCGCATCCGGGTCCTTGCCTGGTTGACGGTCGTCATCAGCATCGGGACCTTTGCGATACTCTCCGTGCTCATGCCGAAAATCGACGCCATGGTCGCCCGTGAAGGGGTTGGTAATCAAATTCAAGTGCTGAGGATCGCGATGTTCGCTGCCGCCTTCTCATATCTGGTTCTCAGTCGCAGCGCCTCCTCCGAAGTGCCTTGTCGCACGCAAAAAATCTTCGGATATCTCTTTCTTCTTCTGCTCCTGGGCGGGCTGGCCCTGCACACCGGAATTTTTCAAGCTCTCAGACCGTTGATCGCACCGTATCTCATCGGGGTTTTCGCCGTCGCCTCGTTCACTTTTCTGACATGGCCCATGGCTGTCGGAATTTTCAGTTTCGCATGGGCCGTTGCCTTTGTCTCCCAAATTCACTTCCAGCCTGACGAGGCGATCATGGCCGCAAACCTCATTCATCTTACGGTCATGACCCTCGTCGCCCTTATTGTTTCCAGGGTCACGTTCAACTTCAAGGTCAAGGAAGTTCTGGCCCACAGACAGATCGAACGTCTGTCCCATACCGACCAGTTGACGGGCCTGGCCACCCGTCGGCTCATGGACAAGGTTCTTCGGGAGGAATGGAGCCGGTGCAAGCGCTACCAAAAGCCGCTCGGAGTGCTCATGGCTGACGTCGACTTCTTTAAGCCCTTCAATGACACCTACGGGCATCAGGCCGGGGACGAGTGCCTCCGGACCGTTAGCGAAATTTTTCGGAGCATGGCCCGCCGAGGTGGCGATCTGGCCGCTCGCTACGGCGGCGAGGAGATTTTGATGATTCTTCCGAATACAGATATCGCAGGGGTAGCCAATGTCGGGGAGATCGTCCGCGAGTCCGTCGAACGGCTAGGCATTCCAAATGCCGTCGGCCTCAATGGGACGTTGACTGTGAGCCTGGGAGCGGCATGTGTAACCCCCTCGGACGAGAGCAACATTCAGTCATTGATCGGCGCGGCGGACGAGGCCCTGTACAAGGCCAAATCTCAGGGACGCAACCGTTTGGTGCTTGCCGAAGACGGGGCGGCCGGAAAAATG
>RZZR01000347.1 GCA_009929795.1 Deltaproteobacteria bacterium
TCTGATCTCGATCACGGTTGTTCTCCTTTACGGTTGAATGGTTCGTTGCTCTGTCACGTCGCCGTGAAACTGGAAGGTCCGGTCCCGAATCAGCCGACCGTCGCGCAGGTCGCCGTCATACACCGGGCAGGATTCGATACGGATGCGTCCGGAGCTTTGCCGGAGGTTGGAGAGGTTCACCCGGGCCAGACCGCCCAGAGGAACCAGTTCGGTGAGGTTCAAGCTGCCCTGGTCTGCGATGGCGATCTCCGGGTGAAGCTGGAGGAACCGCGAAACCGATTCGTGAAAACCGAGCAGTTCGGCCTCCCGGTCCACGGTCACCACCAGGTCGAAATCGAGGTGATAGAGCCGGGGAAACCGGCACTCCTCGAAACTCAGCTCCGCGACATTCTTCTCGAACAGGCGGCTCTGGCTGCGGCGGAAACGGTCTTCCGCCAGCTTCGGCCCCTGGAGGATGACGCTGGGGGTACGCTGGACCTCGAACAGGTCATCCGGGAACACCAGCACGGTGTCCGGGTGGATGGTCTGTTTGGCCAGGCGGATCAGGGTTTCTGTGACGGTCTGTATCGTGCTCAAGGGACGCCTCCGTTTTCTGCCTGGTTACTTACCGGAAGCGCTGGCGATGTGTCGGAGGCTCAAAGCGCGGAGCGGATCGCCTCGCGATAGTTCTGGAGGATCTGTTCGCGGTACTTCTCCATCACCGGATGCAGAAAGGGTCTGGCGGGTATGATGATGGTCGCGCCGTTCGGATGTTTGATGGTGGCCCCGTACTCCATGACGGCACCGATGTTCACCATGTCTTCCCCGTCCTTGTTGACGGTGCCGCGCAGCAGGCCGACGAACGCCTTGTCGGCCATGATCTTCTGGGTGATGGCGTTGATGAGAAAGCCGGTGTCGATGAGCGCCTTGCTGGAACCTTTGCGCTCGATGGTGCTTGCGGCGAGTTTCACGAAGGCCTGTCCGCCCGGGGCCTGGGAGCGAATCCCCCGCTGGATCTCGCGCACCAGAAAAAGGGCGTTGCGGATCGTGGCCTGTCGCAGGGCCGTGGCCAGACGTGGCCCCATGCCGGTGGTCAGCTTGGCGCGGGCCTTGTCCCAGTCACCGGTCCGCCTAACGCCCATTGAGCTTCACCAGTTGCAGGTTCTTATGAGTGACGGTGCCGAAGAAGTGTTCTTCTTCCACACTCTGTATGCGATAGGTTTCCCTGTCTGAGGCCAGGCGGTCTTCACCCCGGACATCGGCATCCGGAAGGACACAGGCAAGCGCGTCGATCTTGCCGCTCAGCTCCTCCGGCGGGGTTTCGTTCAGTTCGAGGGGGATGACGGAGATTTCCGTGTATTCGGCATCGTCGGTGCCGTAGAGCCGCTCGCCGGGAACCACGCGCAGAACCCGTGCTGTCTGACCCGAGGAGAGGATCAGCCGGGCGACGTCGGCCACGGCTTCGGCGCGTTCCCGGTCATTCAACAACATCGAGATCGATCCCTTGTTCGTAGATGACCGGCGT
>RZZR01000348.1 GCA_009929795.1 Deltaproteobacteria bacterium
AGCCAGTATTGTCGCTCAGATTCGGGAGGTCATGGCCGTGGATGTGGAGCCCGATGGGCTCACTTTTGATCCCGACTCGATCCAGTTCGAACGGATTACCGAGGATGCCGATTACGAAGGGATCAGGGTTCGATTTCGTGGAATGCTGGACTCCGCAAGGGTCAACATGCAGGTGGATATCGGCTTTGGCGACATCATCTATCCCGGACCGGAAGAATCGGATCTGCCAACCATGCTGGATTCTCCCATACCGAGGCTGCTTTGCTACAGCCGTGAAAGCGCTATTGCGGAGAAGTTCGAGGCCATGGTGAAACTCGGCATATTGAACAGCCGCATGAAGGATTTCTATGATATATGGCTCCTTTCCCGGCAGTTTGATTTCGATGGGATGAAACTGGCCGAGGCAATTCGTCTGACCTTCCAGAGAAGAGGAACTTCGCTTCCTCCGAGAATAGAAGCGTTCGAACAGCCTTTCATCGATGCCAAGCAGATTCAGTGGTCGGCTTTCCATAAGAGGCTTCAGCAAGACCATGTGCCCGAATCCTTCAAGGATGTCGTATCTGTGGTGGAGGATTTCCTTGCACCACTCACGACCCTGCTATCACAGGACAACCCTAAACCTCTGATCTGGCCTGCATCAGGCCCGTGGGCCTGACTCGGTGCAAAGTCTCTACACATAGTGACAAGTGAAGAGGCTTTGCATATCCCAGCCTGAACAATTCCCTGCCAATCCAATTCATCTCCCTCCGACGCTTTCCACCCCGCTCCGGTAAGTAACGGGCATCGAGCCGGGTTCGGCCCATACGGGCCGGATGTGCGGCTGTCATGGCCGAAACTACCGAGAGGATCACGTGGAAAGTACCGCCCATCAGGACGAACAACCCGAAAGCCTGGACACCACCGGCTTTGTCATCGCGCCGCTGGCCGCAGCGGCAGCGCTCGACTCGGCCGCTTTCAGCAAGGTCAACGCCACCGAAGCGATTCCGGCTACCTGGGAAGAACGCGCCCGCAAGGCCTGGGAATACTACGTCGAGGAGCCGCTGGTGAAGAATTGCGTCAACTCCTGGCGCACCTTCGCCGTGGGCGACGAGATCAAAATCACCAGCGATGACGAGAACCTCAAGGAGCAGGCTCTGGAGGCCGCCTGGCGGCTGAACGTCTCGCAGTTCATCAAGGACATGGTTCTTCAGCTCCTGGTGAAAGGCGACGCCATCGGCTTCAAACGCTTCACCAAGTCCGGCCAGGACATCGAGGAGCTGGTCTGCGTCAACCCGGTTTCGGTCAAGGTCAAATACGCCCAGGGCGAGCTGATCGAGGCCCGGCAATTTCCCGAGGACACACCCGGAGGCGGCGAATCCATTCCGCTGCCCGTCGAGCAGGTGGTCCACCTCAAATGGGACGCACCGGCCTTCTCGCCCCGGGGCAACTCCCTCGTGCTTCCCGCCTTTCAAGCCATCGAACTGCTGCGCGACTACCGCCGGGCCGAACAGGCCATCGCCAAG
>RZZR01000349.1 GCA_009929795.1 Deltaproteobacteria bacterium
CAACAACAACACCCGCACCAGCGCAGACCCGACAGCTCGGATCCGTGTCACTGAGGTCCGGGGCGCCATCGCAAATCCAGTCTGGGCCGGGACCACCGCAGAGCGCCTGGAACATGCCTGGGCAACGATCAAGGCGAACCCCCGCCTGACCAAGAAATCCCTTCGTTACATGACCGGGATCGGCATGTCCTCTGCCCTCCGGATCCAGCGTGCCTTGATCCTGCTAACCGACAGGCCCGGCTATCGAGGCCTGACTCTCGATTCAGATTGGCGCACCGTTTGGGGGGAGGCGAAGGACGTGCTCAATGCGTCTCTGGCTGAGATCGGTATCCCCATCGCCGGTCGGATGACCTGACCGCTGCCGTCACCCAAACCGACTTGACGAAGGAAACCGACATGACCGACGTGAGCAGCCTCTCTCGCCTCACCAGAGGCTTCCTGAGCCAGCCCCAGGCCGTAGCCGCTACACCCATACCAGGGACTCCAGGGGCTGCTCCTAGGCGCTCCCAGGGCTCCTAATCAACCATCAACCCCCAACCATCACCAACAGGAAACCGAAGACATGACCACCAAGACCAACCGCTCAGTCCCACCGACCGTTGAGGACCTCTACACCCCGACACACAGCGCGCGAAAGCTGTGGGAACGGGTGGGCAAGCCCCACGGTCGATTTCGGAGCTGGGCGGATCAGGCGATTAAGCCCCTACTCCCAAGCTCTGAGATCTCGGCTCTTTCGATCCCAAGCAAGAGGGGCTCGCCAACCAAGGATTACCTCCTCAGCACACACATCGCTGAGATCATTCTCGCCCAGGTCGACAACGACGAAGGACGGGAGCTCCTTGAGGTCATGTGGGCAGCCTCCAGAGCATTCGCCCCTATGGGCGCCCGCAATGATGTCCGCGGTGCCCTTCATCACCCCACAACCCCAACCTGGAACGATCCACGAATGAACACCAACGCGACTACTGATAGCAAGATCGACTTCACTTCCATGTCCGCCGAGGACGTCAACGCACTCGTCATGGAACAGACCCCGGAGGGTGCCGCTGCCCGAGAGCAGTTATTCTCCGCAGAGGCCCAGGCACTGGGACTGCTCTACGACATCAACGAGGGACGTCTTCAAGAATCTCCTGAATTCATCCCGGTGCAAACTCTGATCGATGTAATCACCGATCACACGAACATGATCGCGACTGCCCTGGGATGCGACCCCAACCTGATGCCGATGGACATGGCCATCGATATCCTCGCTTCCTTACTCGGAGATGACGATGCGGGTCGCAGAGAGCTAGTCGAGTACCTGGTCCATTATGACGAAGTTCGGGCATTGCGTGAGGAGGATTTCCAGATCCGCTAGGGAGTACCGCCCATTCACTGAGGCCCAAGGACGGGCTCCACGAGGAGATGACCCGATGTCTTACCCATCCCCGGCAACCAGGCGACTTCAACGCCAAGCCGCCGAGATCTTCGCCGACGACGCTTTACCTCCCGCCA
>RZZR01000350.1 GCA_009929795.1 Deltaproteobacteria bacterium
CTCGGCAGCCTGGAGCATGCCTTGGCGCTTGGCCTGTTCGGCCTCTCGCTTGGCCTGTTCGGCCTCTTCAGTGGCCAGAGTGCACTCGTGAGCCTTCTGTTCGGCATCCCGTGCCTGGGTCTCGGCCTCGGTCATTTTCTGTTTCAATGTCCGGACCATGCTTTGGATACTTTGATTGAGCTTGCCGATCTCGTCCTTCTGGTCGATGTCTGACGTGGCCTGCAGGTTTCCGGAGGCCACGGCCTCGGCGTAGATTTTCAGCTTTCTCACCGGGGAGGTGATGGAGCGACTGACGAGAAGGGCCATACCCATGCCCAGAATCAAAAATACCCCGGATGCGCTGAGAATGATCCACTGCAACTTATAGATGGGGGCGAAGACCTCACTTTTCATGGCCCCCACGGCAATGGACCAGTCCGTGCCCTCGATGGGGGCGTATCCGAAGAAGCGGTCGCTACCCATGAAGGGGTATTCGTCGAACCCCCTCTCCTTCCGGACCATACGTTCGAACATGGAGGCGAGTCTGGCGTATTGTTTGTCCTTTTTTGATTCTTCGATGAAATTTCTCTGATCCAGGACAAATTGCCTGTTGCCGTGTGCGATCAAGGCACCTTTGCCGTTGATCATGTAACTGTAGCCATTCTGACCAAAGTGGATTCCGTCGGTCAGACGGCTCAGGAGTTCGGCATCCACCCTGGCTATCAAAACGGCTGCGACGCGGTTCTGACCGGTGTAGATTGGCGTGGCCAGCATCATGACCGGGCTATTGGTGACCCGGCTGATGATGACGTCGGAACAGACTGTCTTTCCGGACATGGCCTTTTGAACATAGTCCCGGTCGCCCAGTGACGCCGTGTTGCCGTCCGGGTAGCGGGCGTTCCCGTCAAGACCGACGATTCCCATACCCAGGAATCCGAGGCGTTTCGTCTCGGACTCCAGGGCCTCCCGTTGTGTATCCCAATCCATTGATTTTATAATATTTCTATTGGCAACCCCTTCCAAGGTGGCGAAATAGAAATTCAATTCGCTTCGAACAAGCTTGGCGCCATCGTCGGCCATGAGAACGATGTTTTCCTGGACTTGGGACAAAACCGCCTTTGAAGACTGATCGTACGCGATCAGGCCGAGACCGACACACACAAGAATGAGGAGACTCAGAAAGCCTCCGATCAATTTGATGCCGATGGGTATGTTTTTCATGATGTCTCGCTTGCTAAAAAATTATCCGGTGTACGGGGTTTCGACGAATTTTTTATTTTTTTGATAATTTGTTCTGTTATGAAGATCAAGGAAAAGCCCCCTGGCTCAGCTTATTGCCGGGCCAGGGGGCTTCACAGTCGGGAACAAGCCGAGGTTGTCTCTTTCTCTCGATGAGGCCTGCCGGATCAACCCTCCTTGAGGGTCTGGACGAGTTCCTGGAGCTCCACGGCCTGTCGGGCCAGTTCGGAGATGGCCTGGGCCGACTGGTCCATGACCTC
>RZZR01000351.1 GCA_009929795.1 Deltaproteobacteria bacterium
ATGGGCAGCATCAGGGCCACGGCCGCGGAGTTGCTCATCAGACTCGAAAGAAACGACCCGAAGAAGCCGAACCCGTAGTAGACCACAAAGGTGGGTTGGCCGTCCAAAAGAGGGAGGATGGCCTCGGCCAGGAATTTTCCGGCTCCGCTGTCGAGCATGGCCACGCCCAGGGAGACCCCGGCGCCGAAGACAATCCACGATTCCCAGGGGAACTTGTCGCAGATGGTCCGAAAACTGATCCAGCCGGGGGCGCAGAAGCCCAGGATGGCGAAGGCGGCCGGGACGCTGTAGTGCCAGCCTGTCAGGTCGCCCATGAACCAGAGGACGAATGTGCCAAGAAAGACCACCAGGACGCCCAGTTCCTTTCGGGACATGGGGCCGGGGTGGTCGAGGCTGACGCCGACCAGTTCCTTTTCCTTGGGCCGGAACAGTATCCACAGGATGGCCCAGGTGGCCACGGCCGTGAGGACGCAGATGGGGAACATGATGATGATGTATTCGAGGAAACCGATGCTGGCCTGACCGTGGGTGAATTTCTGGAGAATTTCAATGGCAAGGGGGTTTCGACCACCGCCAAGGAGGGTGCCGAAGCCTCCGGCCGAGGCGGCCAGGGGGATGAGCATGAAAAAGAAGGTCGGTAGTTTGTGGCCCTGGCCCGGTTTCATTCCCATGCTCAGGAAAACCGGGACAAAGGCGAAGACCATGATGACCGTGACCGTGGCGTCGTGAAGAACCGATGAGGATATTGTGCAACCCACGGCCAGGATGAAGCTCAGGCGTTTGACCTTGGTTCCGGCGAACTTGATGAGGTGGTACATGAGTCGTCCGGCCAAGCCGACCTCGTTCAGGACCACGCCGAACATCATGATCATCAAAACGAACATGACGGCTGGGCTGGCAAAGGGGGACCAGGCCGCCTGAGAGCCTTGAATCTTGAGGAGAATCAGGCCTGCTCCGGCTATCAGAGCCGTGGCCCCGATGGGCACGGCCTCGCTGACCCAGAGAAAGACGACCGTGGCCAGAAGGCCCAGAAGCCGTTGTCCTTCGGGAGTGAGGTTCTCTGGCCTGGGCAGGAGCATGATCAGAATGCCGATGGCCAGGCTTATGGCCAGCTTGATGGCGATGGACTTGGCACTCTGGGGGTCTTTGGTCGAATCGATTTCGGCCATGGAATGAACCTCCTTGGGAAAGTTTGTCTGGTTTTGACTGATGGCCCCGAGGGCCGGTACTTCCTGTCAGCACATTCGGCCGCGACCAAACGTCAATTTCGGCCCGGCGTTCTCTGGGTCCGGAGGCGCCGGAGAGAGCATCATCAGAAGCCATTGTTTGATTATCAAGATGCGGCCGGAATCGTCAACCACAATGAAGAAAAAACATTGAAAATACACAGATGGAGAGGCCAACATGTTTGGAATTCGATCCTGTAGGGACCGTATTTCAATTTGTCCTTTTTTGGTTTCTTGTTTTGAAGAGGCCG
>RZZR01000352.1 GCA_009929795.1 Deltaproteobacteria bacterium
TGCCCCGGACCATGTTTGCCGATGTGGTCTTGACCAGTTCGCCGTCAGGACCAAGACGGAATTGCTTCGACAGTATCTTGGGCGTGGTGGAGGTCAGGACGGTCAATTTTGCGGCGGACATGCTTCTGCCTCCCGTCCCATCCATGTGTAGCGTCCCACCCGATGCCGTTTGCCGTCCTCGGCAACGGACCATTCCATTTCGGTGATGATCCGATGGCCCACCCGGCGCAATTCCATAACCCTGGCGGCGCTATGCAGAACGCCAAGGGCGCGAAACTCTGGGATCGAGCATGATGAACGCTGAAGACATTCCAAAACGAACTGGCGTTGCTTATCTCCGTGCGTGTTCATAACGGCCTCACCCTTTTTGCAATCCACTCGGCAAGATTGTCTCTTTCATAGGCCACTCGGCCTCCAACAAGTATCTTGCCGTCAGGGCCAAGCCCCCTGCAGTCAAGATTGTTCAATGTGCGCGCCCTTATCGAGCCACCACTGAATTTCTCTACTTGACTTCTCGACACCAGAGGCGCGGGCCAAGCGTTAACCAATGCGTTGAAAATCCGTTTCTGCCTTTCGTCCATGTGATCCTCCGTCACTAAATGTTGTTGATGACGGCATGACAACAAAAAACAAAAAGAAAAGGACCGACAAATTTTCATTAAATTCGTCGGTCCTTTTTCGCGGAGGTGAAACGGATTATTTATTCAAGAAATTCTTTTGCTGTTCCTCGATCCACTCCTTGTGTTCTGCAACTGCATCCTTCACAGGCTGCAGGCCCACTGGACGGCCTTTCCGTGGCATTTTGGCCCACTTCAGCCCATCGGCAATTTCATCGGTCACAAGCCGGTCCGTTTTTCTGCCCGGCCTGAATCCTTCGCGTATTTTTATTTTCCAAAGGTGAACCCATGCTTCGGCCAAAAAAATTGACCGGTTCGGGTCCGCCTTGGGTCCGGTCTTTTTCGATGATGGACTTATGATTTCAGCCAGGACCCGAAGGTCCTCGGCTCGAAGGACTGCATGACCGTGCTGGTCTGCCCGTGCTTTGAGAAATTCAGCCAAGGCGCGGTTTTGGTCTTCGGTGTTCGGATAATGAGTTTCAAGAAACGGCGTCAGGAAACTTGTGTCTTCGTCGTAGCCGCCCCAGACCGGCGGGCCAAGGCCCTTGATCTCGTATTCGATGGGTTTCAAGTCCACCTCCGCGATGGATTCCGCATTGATGGATGCCCGGCCCAGGGCGGAGCGGAGAACCGCCTTTTCGGGAGCTACCCTAGGGCTGGGCAAATTTTGGATTTACTCTTTTTCCGGTCCTGCTATCCCGACGAATTTCCCGGCCACCCCTGCGGCCCTGCACTCGTCGTCGAACTTCCATTCGCAGATATGGACCCTGCCGAAATGCTTCCGCACGTTCTCGGTGTGGACTTCAAATCGTTTGAGTCCGGCCTGGAACAGTTCATGGG
>RZZR01000353.1 GCA_009929795.1 Deltaproteobacteria bacterium
GACCACCCTGTGGAGGGAATTGAAGCGTTTCGGTCTCCTCTCCTGAAACAATCAGTTTCAGATTTGCCATCCTCTTTTCTCAATTGAAACATATTGATTCAAATTTTCGCAACAAATTGGTTCAAACAGGTGTCTCGACCAGTGCTCCTTTGCCCAACCGTCTGAATTATCAATTGGAGTTCAAGGGGAACAGTCTTTGCTTTCCTTTCCACGGAGGTTCCTGTGCCCAAAATCGCCCTTTGCCTTCTGCATGACCGCATCGCCCCGAGGTACGACCAGGCCGAACTGCTCCTGGTCCTGACCGTGGCCGAAAACGGCGATGTCCTCCGCCGGGACGCCCTGCCCGTGGACGACACCCCGGTTTTCGACCGTTGCCGCCTCCTGGCCGGGATGGGCGTCCGGGCCATGATCTGCGGCGGCCTTCTCGACGAATGCCGGACCCATCTCTCGGCCCGGGGCATCACCGTCTTCGACAACGTCATCGGCGACACCGACGCGGTGGTCAGGGCCTATGCCGACGGCTCCCTGAAATCCGGAACCATCCTGGACGACATTCCCGACTCAACCGACTCAAGGAGGGACAATGGACATCGGACGAAGAATGTTCCTGAGAATCGCCCTGGCCGGTAGCGCCACGGCGGCCGTGCCCGGCCGGGCCGAGGCCTGGCAGTCCCGGGCCCCTGCCGATCCCTTCGGCTGTCTGGTCGATCTGACCCGCTGCGTGGGCTGCCGCAAATGCGAACAGGCCTGCAACGAGGTCAACCAACTGCCCAAACCGGCCCTGCCCTTCGACGACAAACGGATTCTGGACACCAAACGGCGCATGGACGCCACCAGCCTGACCGTGGTCAACCGGTACTATGCCGGCAAGGTGGACGACCAGAACAACCTGGTGCCGACCTTCGTCAAGCTCCAGTGCATGCACTGCCAGGATCCGGCCTGCGTCTCGGCCTGCATCACCGGGGCCCTGTCCAAGAAGGACAACGGCGCCGTGCACTACGACGTGACCAAGTGCATCGGCTGCCGGTACTGCATGGTGGCCTGTCCCTTCGAGGTCCCGGCCTACGAATACGACGATCCCCTGACCCCAAGGGTCATGAAATGCACCTTCTGCTTCGAGCGCATCTCCAAGGAAGGCGGTCTGCCCGGGTGCGCCCAGGTCTGTCCGGTGGAGGCCATCACCTTCGGGAAACGCTCTACAGTGCTCGAACTGGCCAGAAAACGCATCGCCGGCGATCCGGGCCGCTACATCGACCGGATCTACGGCGAACACGAGGCCGGAGGCACCTCTTGGCTCTACATCTCCGGAGAACCCTTTGAAAAAACAGGCCTCCTGGAGGTTCCGGCCCGACCCATGCCCCAGACCGCCGAGACCATCCAGCACTCGGTCTACGCCTACCTCTGGGCCCCCATCACCCTCTACGCCGCCCTGGGCGGCATCATGCGCCTG
>RZZR01000354.1 GCA_009929795.1 Deltaproteobacteria bacterium
TTTGGCCACGCAGCCGGGATTGTCCAGCTCGGGTCTGAATCCGCCGAATTCCAGCAGGGAAAGGCTCATGGCCATGCGGTGGTCGTCGTGGGTGGACAGGGCCAGAGGCCCGGGATTCGGGACAAACCCCGGGTCGATGACCAGACCGTCGTCTTGAACTTCGACCCGGGCTCCGGTTTTGGACAGTTCTGTGGCCACGGCGGCCAGGCGGTCGCTCTCCTTGAGCCGGAGGTGGGCGACGTTGACGATGGTGGTCCGGCCCTGGGCAAAGCAGGCCAGGGCGGCCACGGTGGGGACCAGATCCGGGCAGTGTCCCATGTCCAGATGGGTCCCGATCAGACGCGCCGGGAAGGACAGGACCCCGTCTGTGCCGAACTCGACCCGGCCGCCCAGGGCTTTGACGATGTCGGTCATGGCCCTGTCCCCTTGGAGAGAGTCGGGCCGAAGACCCTGGACCAGGACCGGTCCCGATCCGACGGCACCGGCGGCCAGAAAGTAGGAGGCGTTGCTCCAGTCGCCTTCCACGGTGTAGTCCCGAGCCCGGTATGCTCCGGGCTGGACGGAAAAGCGGATCCTGCCAGGGGTGACCTCGCGGACGGCGGCCGGATCGGAGGGTGTCCATTGCCCGCCGAGGAGCTCCTCGACCAGGACCGGAATGCCGAAATCGGCCATGGTCTGGACGGTCAGGGCCACGTAGGGCCAGGACACGGCCTTGCGGCCGACGACCGAGATCCGGACGGGCTTGGCGGCCAGGGGAGCGGCCAGGAGGAGTCCGGAGAGGTATTGACTGCTCTGTTCCAGGCTGACCTCGATCCCTCCTCCGGACAGGCCTTGGGAGGTGATGGCCAGGGGCGGGCAGCCGGGTTTGGCGAGGTATTCGATCCGGACACCCATGGCCTCCAGCGGCCGGATTAGATCGTCGATGGGCCGGTCATGCATGCGGCCGTCCCCGGTGACGAGGCATTGGCCGGAAAAGGCCGAGGCCACGGCGGTCATGAGCCGACAGGTGGTGCCGGACTCGCCCACATGAAGAACGGCCTTTTTTTCAGGAAGAGCGGCGATGCCTCTGAGGTCCATGACACCGTCGTCCCGGGCCGAGCAATTCGCGCCCAGGGCCGTCAGGCAGGCGGCGGTCCGCTCGAGGTCGTCGCTGGCAAGGGCCTTGCGGATGACGGAGGTCCCTTCCGGGACGAGGCCGGCGCAGATCATGGCCCGATGGGACACGGACTTGGAGGCCGGGGCCTGGATGATGATGAGGGATCTCATCTCAGGCCTCCTTCAGGCTGGGGCCGGAGGGGTAGCTGCCCAGAACTCGCAGGGTGTGGCATTTTGCGGCCAGCCTTTTTAGCAGATCTGTGTAGGAATTTCGGCCCAGGTCGCACTCGACGTCCATGAAAAAGACATACTTCCATTTTTCCGAGCGCAGGGGG
>RZZR01000355.1 GCA_009929795.1 Deltaproteobacteria bacterium
AGGGCGCAGGCTTGGACATGTTCCTCCAGCAGGAGCGCCTCGGTGGAGTCCGAGTCATTCTGCAAGGCCTTGATGAACTGCTTTGCCCCACGATCTTCTGGGCCCTTGACCCGCACCAAAACTCCCATTGGCAGACCCCCTACGCCCGCCTCTTCGATCTGGTCTGTTCCACCCAACGCCGCTGGGCCGAGCATTTCCAGGCCCATGGAACCGCCTCCACGGCCTGGCTGACCTGGTCCGGCTTTGAAGCTCCATTCGTACCATGGCCAGAACGGGGCCAGAATCTGGCCTTTGTCGGGGTTGTCAACGACCATCGCCCCATCCGCCGAAACATGTGCGCCTACCTTCACAAAGACTTTGGTCTGGAGCCAAGCCAGGGGGTATCCTGGGGCCGGATGCGGGAAATCTATGCCCAGGCCCGCATAGTGCCCAACGAATCCATCTTCGGGGAAGTGAACATGCGCCTCTTCGAGGCGGCTTCCTGCGGCTGTGCCGTGGTCGGACAGACAATCGACGAGGATGTGGAGGAGCTTTTCGAGCCCGGCCGTGAAATGCTCGTCTTCGACCATGTCCTGGAATTGCGTGAATGCGTGAATTGGCTTCTCAAACACCCCATAGAGGGGGAGAAACTGGGCAGAAGGGCCAAGGAACGGGTTCAGGCCGAGCATCTGCCCCGGCACAGGGCCTCACGCCTGCTCGAACTGGCAATGAATACGGCTCAGGCTCGCCGACCTCTCGGCCAATCCATCCAGGATTATTGGCTGGCCCTGCACAACCTGTCTCTGGCAGGCTGCTTTTTACTGCCATCGACGGAATTGGAAACGGCTTTGGCCTCTTTGGCCGGACAGAATCCAAACATACTCCGGGCCCTGCTTGAAAACCTGTATGCCTGCGGCAAGCGCACCGACCTCGAGGCCCTTCTGGTCCGGACCGTCCAGGGCCGGATTGAACCGGGCAACCCTGGCCTGTATCTGGCCTGTTCGGCTGCGGCCCAGGCCCTTGGCCGGTTCAACCTCGCCCGTCAATTCTGGCAAATTCATGTCCGGGTCGTGAGAAAGCATCCACCAAACCTTCCAGAGACACCATCGGCTCTGTTCATGGACTGGGCTCGTATCCTCAACCGACACGGAGAGCGCAGTCGCCCGGGCTTCGTTTTCGATTCCAAGCGGCATCTTCCGGAAACGGCCCTTGAATGCCTGATCTTAGCCGGATCTTTGACTGACAAACCCGACCTGGTCTTCGACCGAGTCCACCACCTCCTTCGGGACTTTCGGGGCTACAACGAATTTCGACTCCAAGCCCAGTCCTGGCTCTCCCTCCGTCGACGAAAGGATTGGCGGCTGGGAATGGACCTTGGTCTGACAAATCTTCGCGTTTTCAGACAAAAAGAAGGATTAGAAGAACTGAGTCTGGCCTTGGACAA
>RZZR01000356.1 GCA_009929795.1 Deltaproteobacteria bacterium
TCGTAGACCCGGGCGATGTTGTTCTTTTCCCGCTCCGTGTTGGTCATGGCCAAGTGGATGGGCAGACGCCATTGGACGACCCGGCCGAAGATGTCCGTGGTGGCCACGTCCCAGGGCCCGCGCACGGCAACGGCCAGGATTCGGGTTCCCTTGCCCTGGGGATTCCAGGCCGGATGACTGCGGAAAAAGGCCAGGGCCGCAGCATCCAGATCGGCGGGTTTGCCCGGGCCGTCGAAGCCCGCAATGTCCCCGGCCCAGGTCCGGCCGTCGATGTCCTTCTCGATGGCCACGCTCAGGTCGGCGTACAGGGCGTCGCACTCGGCCAGCCTGGCGTTGACCGACGGCTCGGACGGATCAAAGCTTCGGCCCAGGAGAAGCTGCTCCCTGGCCTCTTCCAGCTTCTGCAGACGAATTTCCTCGGTGAAAAAGGAAATGCCGTCCATGGTCTGCCCGGCCGTTTGGGCCAGGTACTCGGCCGAGGCCCGTCGCGACGAGTCGATGTTGTTCAGGCCCCGATACAAGGTCTGAAATTTGTTCCCGAACTGGGCGTCGCCCTTGATGCCCAGGTCGAACAGGGCGTTGTCCACATCCATGGAATTGGTGCCGAATTTCTCGGTCACCTGCAGGAGCACGGGCCGCAGCTTGGGGCCGGCCTCCTTGTCCAGACTGTCGAGTTCCAGCAGGGCCTCCCGGCCGACCTTGAACTGTTCCTCCAGAAGGGAACCATGGACCATGTTGTTGCCGTGGACATTCTGGAGACGGTCCCCGTATTGGGCGTACAAGGCCTCGACCTGTTGTCCCAGGGCCAGGGCCTCCTCGACCTGGGGCTTGACCTCGGCCTTGGGCTCGGGCTCGGTGGACCGCTTGACGATGAGGGTCTCGATCTTGGCCAGGAGATCTTCGGCCTCTTTGGCCTCCGGGGCCTGGCGCAGAGACGGGTCGAGCCCGGAGAGGATGGTTTCGACCTCGGGTTTGCCCTTGTCCACGGCTTGCCTGGCACCGGCCACCCTGGACTCGCGATTGGCAGCCGGTATGCCCCACCAGTTCTCATAGTTCAGGGAGTGGAAGGTTTTCTGGAGTTCTCGGCTCAGTTCACGCAAGGCCCTGGATTCCTTGGAGGGCATCTTGGCCGCTGCTGTGCCCGGGGCAGCTTTGACCGGAGCGGCCGCCTGGGTCTCGGCGGAGGTTCCCATACGCCGGGCCAGATCGCGGCTCAGTTTGTCATATTTAGAAAGGGCGCTTTTCAGTTGCGAGGTCTCACCTTCGGCCTTGGCCGCATCCAGCAGCCCTCCGGCCTTGTCAAGATCGGTTTTGGCCAGGTCGAACTTGCCGCTGTGGAAATTCCGTTCTGCCGTGCGCAGCAGGGCATTGGCCTCCTTGAGCAGGGCGTCCTGGCTCTGGGCCTGGGCCGGGACGAGCCAG
>RZZR01000357.1 GCA_009929795.1 Deltaproteobacteria bacterium
GCCGTATCCCTGGCCAGACCATGGAGGACAAACGTCGGTACTTCATGGGCAATTTTGACCATATTCGACTCCAGTTGACCCGGGAGCCTCGGGGTGACCGCGACCTCCTGGCCGCCCTGCTGACCGAAGCGACCTCGGACGAGGGGGAGTTCGGCCTCGTCTTCATGGACGCCCGTCGCTACCCATACCTCTGCGGCCACGCCACCATTGGAGCCGTGACCACTCTCATCGAAACCGGCAACCTCCCGGCCGACGGCCCGGAACGGGTCGTCATCGTGGACACGCCCTCCGGTCCGGTCAAAACCACGGCCCACATCCACGAGGACCGGGTGACTTCCGTGGCCACCACGGCCGTGCCGTCCTTTGTGTACGAATCCGACACGGCCCTGTTCATCCCCGGCTTGGGCAAGATCACCGTTGACACGGTCTGCGTCGGGGGCTTCTTTGTCATGGTCTCCACTCGGGAAATCGGCCTGGACCTTGTTCCGGAAAACGGCCCGGCCTTCATATCCCTGGGCATGTCCATCATCGAGGAGGCCAACAGACAGCTGAACGTGGAGCATCCCACCCGGCCGGGGGTGACCACCGTGGACGTCGTGGAATTCTACGACCCAGGCACCGACGACCAGGGACTGGGCCGCAACGCCGTTGTCTACGGCGAGTCCCATCTTGATCGCTCTCCCTGCGGAACTGGCACGGCCGCCAAGCTGACCCTCCTCCACTCCAAAGGACTGCTCGACGTCGGCACCCCCTTCTACAACCAGAGTCTGCTTGGCTCCCGTTTCGAGGGCCGGGTCACCGGCACGACCAAGGTCGGCCATCTGGATGGTGTCCGTGTCGAAATCATCGGCAGCGCCCACATCACCGGGGTTCACGAATTCGTTCTCGACCCCCGCGATCCCTTCCCCCAGGGCTTTCTCCTGTGAAACGCTCCCGCTTTGTCGACCGCGTCCTGCACAACGCCGACATCCGCACCCAGGACGACCGCCTGCCCCGGGCCACCGCCGTGGCTATCGGGGAAGGACGCATCCTGGCCGTTGGCCAAGACCACGAGATCCTCCCTCTGCAGAACCCGGACACTTCCGTGGAGGATATGGAAGGCCGCTTAATCCTGCCCGGATTCATGGACTCCCACTTCCATTTCGACCAATGGGCCATCGGCCTCCAGCTTCCAGATCTTTCCCGGGCCAGGGACTTTGATCAGGCTATGTCCCTGGTTGCCGCTCAGGCCGAACGGACCGTGCCCGGTGGCTGGGTGGTGGGTTTGGGATTCAACGAGGGCGACTGGAAAAACCGGAGGATTCCCGACCGCCACGACCTAGACCGGATTACCCCCTACCACCCGGTCCTTGTCTGGCGCTGCGACCTCCATCTGGCCGTGGCCAACACCCGGGCCCTGGAACTGGCCGGGGTCACCGA
>RZZR01000358.1 GCA_009929795.1 Deltaproteobacteria bacterium
CCGAAAGAGAACGACGAGCACGGCTCGCCGATTCGAAATTCCTTTCTTCTCTTCCGGACGACTTGAGATTTGCCCGTTCAGGTTTCTCTGGTCAAGGGCCTCGCTTGACGTCTTGGCCTGTCGATCGACCGTGGTTGATTGATCTGTCTCCTTCTGCCTGCAAACAGATCCTCGGCAAGATCCAGTAGATGCTTTCTGGGGTCCATCACTGGCCGACCATTGGGGCCAAGGAGTCTGTAGGAGCTATTCTGGCCTCCACGCATAACTGGAAGTCTGCAATACCCCTGCAAATCGTCAAACACATTGCCGGTTTGAGACTGGATGAAGAATTGCGCCCGCCCGTGCCCGTCACAGCTATAAACCGTGTCGTGGCCCATGCGGTTCAACCAACGAACCACACCAGCCATGGCCGTATCCATTTCCTCCAAGTCGATGTTCTCAAAACCCATCTGATTTTTGCTTGGGCCTTCGCTCCCGCTGTGAATGCCTTCCCAGGCCGAAAGCCAGCTGTTTTCGTCGTACTCCGGTGACGGTGGTCTGAAGACCGTGCCGTCGAAGTGGCCTGTCAGCCCCAATTCGGCCAGCATGCGGCCAAGATAGGCCCGGTTGGGTTCATTTTCAGCCGAGAAATCAAAGGCTCCGTTCGTTTCCTCGAAGACGAATCCCGAACGGATCAGAATCCGGTTCCAGGGGATGAATCCGGCCCCATAGCGGCAATGGGTCTGCCTACGTTCACGGTCAGGATCAAACAACCGGCTCCTCTCACTGACCTGCCAATTTTCGACCCGTGGGGCCGGTTCCTCAGTTTGGGGCAGTCGTTCACGCTTGTCGAGTGAAGGCATTTTGCCGCCGATGGTCCTCGTTCCAGACCAGGGGCTGTAGAGCCGGAAATACACTGGTCGCAGGATCTCGATGTCCATGTTTTCGATCTCGGCAAAGCTCTGGAGGTCGCGAAGGTCGCTGGCTCCATCCTTGAAAATGGAAAGGACCAGCTTGTAGTACCTCTGAGCATTGACCGCTTGGCAGACTTCGAACAGGTGGTTGAAATTCTCGTCCTTGAGTTCGGACAAGTCGATCCGGCCCAGGAGGGGATTTCTTCGCTCGGTGCCAACCATGGCCCACAGGGCCTCCTTCATGGTCTGACTTCTCAGGCCGAACACGGCGAACATGATCAGGGCCGAACGGCACGGCGCTTCAGGCGATGGAATCCAGACGATCTCCTGGTCGGCCAACGCAGATCTGGGATACAGGATCATGGCGGCCCGACTGTTGACATGATAGTCGATCCGCCAGTCGATCCCGAGGCCTCCGTGGTTCTGATGCGAGGATCCGAAGAGAAACTCAGCGACGCATGTGGACATGGGCACCTCCTTGGTTGCGTGTCCTGGACCTCAAATCGGCCCGATGAAGAGTCGA
>RZZR01000359.1 GCA_009929795.1 Deltaproteobacteria bacterium
GAAAACAATTTTCCGGACGAGGCCGTCAATTTTAAGGACGGATATTGTGTGGGCATCTTGCAGCGGGTCTCGGACAAGGCCCGGTGGGGCGTGGAGTTTTTTGACACTACTGGCAAGGAAGGCGGGTCCATCGGCGCCCGGGTCATCGGCACCAGCATGATCACCCTGAACCAGGATCTGCAGGACAAGGCCTGCGGAACTTGGACGCCCTTGGCTGAATCGTATTTCGTGGCCATGAAATACTATATGCAGAAAAAGATCACCGAGATTTCAGGGTACTCGACCAACGAGCCTCCTTGCGCCAATGCCGGAGACGACCCGTATCTGCTAGATGGCAAGGAAATCTATTGCGCCAAGAGTTTCGTCCTTCTCATCACGGATGGGGCATCCACCCAGGACCAGGCCATACCGAGCGCGTACAAGGACTACGACGGAGAAAAGAACGCGAAGCTCAAGTTCTTTCACGATGATAGCATTGTTCCAACCTTTGGCTCGTCCGGTTCCAGCTATCTGGCCGATTTAGCCCTGTACGCCAAGGTGACGGATCTGCGCTCGAGCACGATCGGCAAGAATAACCTGGAAGGCAACCAGAACATCATCCTCTACCCTGTGTACGCCTTTGGAGATAACTCCTACGACAGCAAGGCGGCCCGGGCCCTGCTGAAGACCACGGCCATGAACGGCGGGTTCGAGGACCGAAACGGCAACAACAAGCCCGATTTCGACCTTCCCGAGGAGTGGGACCGGGACGGCGACGGGATACCCGACAACTACTACGAGGCCACGGACGGATACGCCTTGGAGGCCCAGTTGGCCAGGGCAATCAACGATATTCTCAAGCGTTCGGCCTCGGGTACTGCGGTGGCTTCGACAGTGACCTCGGAAGAGGGCGAAGGGACCGCCCTGCAGGCCTATTTCAAGCCCACCCTGACCAACGACGATATGACCGAGGAGATTTCCTGGGTCGGCTACGTTCAATCTCTCTGGCTGGATTATTACGGGAATCTTCGCGAAGACACCGATCAAGATCTGGCCCTGGACATCGGCACGGACAAGATCGTGAAGACCTACCTGGAACCCGGGACCGGAGAAGTCCGGGCCAGACTCTACGACGTGTCGGCCGACGCGCCCTACCCGGACACGAGCGACGGTTCCAATAGCACGTTTTACACGGTGCCTCTCGAAGAGCTCAGGGCCCTGTGGAAAGGCGACGAACGGCTTCGGGACTGAGACCCTGATACAAGAACGATTTTTACCTACATCGACAAGGATCAAAACAAGGCCGTGGACAGCGGGGAGGTCGTGCCGTTCGATATGGCCAGGAAGGACGATTTGAAGCCGTACTTCGGAGTCCAGAACGACGTGGTCTGGTCGTACCTCGGAGCTGGCCACGATCAACGGGCGGAAAATCTTGT
>RZZR01000360.1 GCA_009929795.1 Deltaproteobacteria bacterium
GACCAGGGGATCGCCCTCCCCCCTGTCCTCAGAGCGTATGGGGATCCCGGCCAGATCGAGCATGTACAGGACGTTCGTGTAACAGAGTTCGTGAGTCAGACTGAAGGCCACGGCGTCCAGAGACTTCAGGGGGGTATGGGATTCCAGCGTGGACAGAGGTAATCCCCTGTCCCGAAATATTTGGGCCGCTTCGATCGGTGGAGCAAAGACCCGCTCAGCCCAGAAATCCTTTCGGGCGTTGACCTGCTCGTAGAGGATCTTCTGCCCGAGATAGGACATGCCAACCTCGTACAGATCAGGAAATGCCAGAGCGATCCTGACCCGGACGAGGTCTGGGTCCTTGTGCACGGCATTGATCTCGTTGCCCAGAAAGCGGCTCGGACCGGGGAGGAGGGGAAGTATGTCTCGCATGGACGTCAATGCCGGTCAATGTGCTCGAAACGAAAGGGCGCCGGGCTGTCGCCGCCCCCCGCGGAATCGGCTTGACGTCGGCAGGAGGACGCCGATGAGGAAATGGCCTCTATTTCTTGAGGAGCTGGCTGATACCCCCGCCGGGCTTGGCAGCACCCATGTTCTTCAGGGCCTTCAAATCACCCGGCCGGGAGATGGTCAGGTTGCTCGAGGCCTCCAGGTACTTGGTCTTCAGATCTTCGGGACACTTGGAGTATTCGTAGATGACGTGACGGGTCTCTATCTTGCCCGTGATCTCGTTCTCAAAGGGGTAGCCGAAAGGCAGAAGCAGCATCTGGACTCCGCCGGAGGCGGTGGGAACAGTCTGAAGCACGGCCGGATCGTTGATCACCTCGGCCTTGGCATCCCATTTGCCGATGACCAGATCGCCATTGATCAGCTTGCAGAGACGGATGTCGTAGCTCATGGCCATTTCTCCTCGGTTGTCGTGTGGGGCTTGGTGAATGCCGTGAATGCAGAGGCCCGGTAGCGGTCCAGGAACGCACGGCGAAAGGGGAGTTCCTATGTACTCTCCCCCCGTGTGTCAAGAAAACGCAGGCCGTAGCGATCAAGGGACGGGGCAGCTCAAGGTCCGGCCTTTGTCCGGCTTCAGCCCAATTTGGACCCGTTGGGGACCGGTCTTTCGGGCACGGCCAAAACGACTCCGTCGGGGCCGTAAAAACCGGTCAGTAAAAACTGAGATCTCATCGGACCGATCTGTTTTTCCGGGAAATTAACAATTCCGATCACCTGACGGCCGACGAGATCGTTGTCTTCATACAGATCCTTGACCCGGGCGCTGGTCTTCAACACCCCCAGTTCAGGCCCGAAATCCACCCAGACCTTCCAGGCCGGACTCTTGGCCTCCGGAAACTCTTCGGCCCGGACTACCGTCCCGGCCCGCAACTCAACCCGCTCGAAATCATCCCAGGCTATGGTCTCCATCTCAATCCTCTCATGA
>RZZR01000361.1 GCA_009929795.1 Deltaproteobacteria bacterium
ATGTAGGATCGTCTGGGACTGCCCGAGGTGGCGTGACTTTCCCCGGTCACGTAGATATTGCCGCTGCCGTCCAGGACTATGGCGTAGCCGAAGTCGTTGGTGCCGCCCCCCAGGAAGGTGTTCCAAACCAGATTGCCGCTGCTGTCGAGTCTGGCCACAAAGGCATCGGAGTTCCCCGCAAATGCTCGCACCGGAGGGCTGGCGCCCTGCCAGGAGGCAGTGCTGAATCCGACCACATAGACGTTTCCGCTGCCGTCCACCGCAATGCCCGCTCCAGCATCTGTTGCTGCGCCACCCAAAAACGTATTCCAGACCAAGACGCCGGTTCCGCCATCGATCTTGGCCGCAAAGGCGTCGGTACTTCCCCCTTGGTGGCCACGCCTCGGGCTGCCCCAGGAGGCAGCGCTGTTTCCGGTCACATAGACATTGCCGCTGTCGTCCGTAGTGATACCGAATCCTCGATCACCACCAGCGCCTCCCAGAAAGGTGTTCCAGGTCAGCACAGGGTCGATGATAACCGGGATGCCGGGCAGACAGTCTCCAAGAGCGAAACCGACCTCGTCCTTGCCATGCAGCACAAAGGCCGCGTCGATAAAGTGTTTTTCCCCGCCCACCTCCTGCCAGGCAATCGGTGCGGACTCCACCATGTTCCCATTGTCAAAGGCCGTGACCAGATTGCCCTTTCCGTCCAGAGCGACCGGGCGGTTGTAGCGCAGCCGGATGCTGTCCACCAAAAGACCCTGCTCAGTGTTCCGGATATGATAACGGCTCTCGAAGATCCCGTTCGGCGCGGCCTTGTAGACCACGTCCACGCCATCCCACGCTCCAAAGTACGTCACCATGCCCAGGGCGGGCATGCCGTCAGGAGAGGTCTCCAAGCCTTCGGCCACGGGCCGGACCGGACGGCCTCCGACATGTTCCACCCGGAGGAACCGGTCCGCTCCGACCACATAGAATGAATCATGGCCGAATCCGAGGGCATGTCCGGCCGAGGTGAACCGAAGAAGATTGTCTCCAACTTCTCCGGTGGTGATGGCGGGTTGCGCGGACCAGGCAGAAATCGAGGTGAAAAGGATTGCCAGAACAAGCAGGCAGGACGACGGGGACAAGGCAGGGACATGGCGGCCGGATGAACCGAACCGTGGTCTTGGATGGGACATGGTCTCCTCCTGGGAAAAAGGCTCAAGCACCGGGTCACGGCAACATTTCCGCTCTCCGGGTGCGAAGAAAGGCTGAGGTTTGACAGATCCCACGTGAAGACCCAAGGGCCGACAGGAGATGCCGTCGACCGCGACCTTGGCCTCCGCCATTCGCCTAATCGAACAGCAGCATGTAGATCGGGGTCAGGCTTCCGCCGTCGCGCTCCACGGCCCCGATGTCGCAGGCCGAGCCCACGGGCCGCCGCTTGCC
>RZZR01000362.1 GCA_009929795.1 Deltaproteobacteria bacterium
GACCGCTTCCCGACCCACGCCGAGCAGTTCAACCAGAACATCAACAGCCAGGGCTTCAACTCGGCCGTTCTGGCCCGCAAGTCCGTCCGGGCCATGGAGACCTACACGGCCATGGCCCTCATTTTCGGGGTCCAGGCCGTGTCCCTGCGGGCCGTCAGGATGTCCGGATCCCACGACCCCCGGCCCCTCCTGTCGCCGTCCACGGCCGGACTCTTTGATGCCGTCCTGGCCGCCCTTGGGCGGGAGCCTGCGGCTGATCGCCCCCTGATCTGGAACGACGACGAGCAATCCCTGGAAGTCATGGTCGAGACCCTGGCCCGAGATATCGCCGCGGACGGCAAGGCCGTGGCCGCCATGGGCCAAGTGGTGGGGGCCTTGAGGTTGGAACTGCCATGAGCGATGAAAAAAAACGTCATATCCAACAATTCGAGGCCGATCCCCTGGAGGTGGTTCCGGACCAGGATGTCCGGGTGGACCGCTTCCAACCCGGCGACGAGCTTGGCGTGGCCAGACTGTATCACGTCGTGTACGGCGACGCCTATCCGGTCGAGGACTACTACATCCCGGAACGTATTCTGGCCCTGAACCGTGAGATGCAGCTCTGCTCCGTGGTCTGCAAAACCACCGATGGCTCCATCGTCGGCCACGGGGCCCTGTACCGGAGCACCCCGCCCTTTGCCGGGGTCTACGAGGTCGGCCAGTATCTCGTTCTGAAAAGCCATCGCCAACGGGGCATCGCCGATCTCATCAACCGCTACGTTTATGGAACTCTTGCCTCTCTCGTTCCAGTGGAGACCATCTTCGGCGAAGCCGTCACCAACCACGTCGTCACCCAGCGTTTCGATCTGGACGAGGGCATGACTGATTACGCTCTGGAACTGAGCCTTCTGCCCGCCGGCAAGGGACGGGACGGAGCCACGGGCCGCGTCGCCTGCCTGGTTCAGGCCAAGACCGTCCGCGACCGGCCGCATACCGTCCATCTTCCGTCATGCTACCAGGAGGTTCTCGATTTCCTCCTGGCCGACCGCGATTTCGAGCGGACCTGCCTCCCGGCCCAAGGGAGTCTGCCCCAAGACCGGGCCACCTCCTGTCAAACCCAGTCTTTTCGCGGTACCGGAACGGCCCGCCTTCTCGTTTCCAGCCTGGGGAACGACTTTCCTGGCCTGATGAAACGCCTGGAAGACGAGTTCCGCGCTCAGGGCTGTGTGACCTTTCAGGCCTTTCTGAATCTCGGGGAAGAGGGCGTCGGAGCGGCCGTTGATCTGCTCCGGAACCGGGGCTGGTTCCTGGGCGGCTATCTCCCCCGCTGGTTCGACACCGACGGCCTGCTCATGCAGAAGATTCTGGAACCCCCGGACTTCGAGAGCATGCGACTCGCGTTCGACAAGGCCAGGAAGCTGGCCC
>RZZR01000363.1 GCA_009929795.1 Deltaproteobacteria bacterium
CCGGGGTCGGCCAGGTCACCTCCAGCTTCGGCGTGGCGCAATTCCGTCCCCCGGAGAGCGCCGATGCCTGGCTCGACCGCGCCGATGATGCCCTCTACCGGGCCAAGGCGGCGGGGCGTAACCGAGTCTGGATCGCCAGCGACTGACCGTAAGGCACGACGGATACCGACTCAAGGAGCTCATTGGCCGGCGGATGGACACCAAGACCCTGATCATTGTCGCCCTCATGGTGGCCCTGGCGATCACCCTGAGTATGGCCGTCATCCTATGGACGCGCCGGACCTATCCCGGTTTCGGGTACTGGGTCGCCGGGCTGGCTTGTGGCGGCCTGGCGTCGGTGCTCTTCCTGCTGCCCCGGGATCAGTTTCCACCCTGGTTGACCATCGTGCTGGCCAATTATCTCCTGCTCGCCAAGGGCATCCTCTTTCTGCGCGGCACCCTCATCTTCCGAGGTCTGTCACCCCGAGTGCGCTGGGATATCGCCGGCTCTCTGACCTATGTGGGCCTCTTGCTCTGGTTCAGCTATGGGGACCCCAACCTCAACGCCCGCATCGTCATCAATGCGGTGTTCAGTGTGATCTGGATGCTCTGGTTGGCCAGGGTCCTCCTGACCCGCCGGCCTCCTTTCTTCGGGTCCGCCGATCGCTTGCAAGCGGCCCTGTGGCTGGTGTTGACGGCTGCCGACTTCAGCCGTGCACTCTATGCCGGCTTCTTCGCGCCCCCCCTGACTGACTTTCTCGTCGGACCGGCCTACCAGAACCAGTGGATCTTGCTGGTGATCCTGACCTCGCTCCTGGTCGCCGTGAGCCAGGTGGTAATGAACGCCCAGCGACTGGAGTTCGACCTGCTGCAGGCGCGGGAAGCGCTGGAGGAGGACATTCGCAAGCGCGAGCGCATCCAGGTCGCGCTGCGCCGGGCCAAGGCACGCCTGGAAGCCACGGTCAATGCCTTGCCGGATCTGCTGTTACGGGTAGACCGCGCGGGCCGGGTCCGGGAATGTCACACGGCGGACCCCGGCAGACTCATCCTGCCCCCGGCTGAATTCCTCGGCCGACCGGTCACGGAGATCCTGCCCCCGGAGGCCGCAGGGGTGATTCTCGCCGCCCTGGAGGAGGCTGAGCGCAAGGGCTATCACCGGGGGGGCCGCTACTCTCTCCCCTCGCCCCAAGGACCGATCTGGCATGAGCTCTCGATCGCCCGACTGGAGGGACCGGAGGCGGCCAAGCATGAGTTCATCATACTGGTTCGCGACATCACCGATCGCAAACTGGCCGAGGAACAGCTCCGGATCAGCGAAGGGCGACACCGGCTGTTGGCCGAAAACGCCCAGGATGTCATCTGGACCATCGAGCCCGATGGGACCATCTCCTACATCAGTCCTGCCATCGAGAAACTC
>RZZR01000364.1 GCA_009929795.1 Deltaproteobacteria bacterium
CCCAGGCGGTCGCCGAGGTTCGATTATTTGTGAAGATCGATGGTGACTGGCTGTGCAAGGGCTCGCACAAGGGACAGATGCAGATCATCAAAGGCAATGTCGGCGATGCCCAGAAAGGGGCCATCACCGATGCCATCCAGAAATGCATGTCCCTATTGTCCATCGGCAGCGATGCCTACAAGGGACTGTTGAAGAACGTCTACCTTCAGGGAAGCCAACGAACGCAACCACCCGCACCGCAACCGAAAACCAAACCCGCATCAAGAACCAACCAACCCGCTGAACCACCTGCCAACCAGAGCGATCCTTCGGCAACTCTGCCCAAGATCGCCGGCGTCAGCTTCGAGCATCGCCAAGGGGTGATCGTCGCCATCGGCGACCATCTCTTCGACAAGAAGGAACTGCTCAAGGCCGCGGGCTTTCAATGGGACAAGACCGGCAAGGCCTGGCTGAAGAAAGCCGCCTGACCAACCCAACCCAACCCCGGAGGGAGTGAGACCATTCCCTCAGCGGGAAGTGGTGTCTCTTCCCTCATCCACTCAGGAGGAGACCACCATGTCGGACCAGATGCTCACCACCCTGCAAGCCGCCCTGCAGCAGCTTGCCAGCCAGCAGACCGCAGCCACGCTCGGCGACCGCAGCACCTATCTCGGTGCCTCGGACATCGGCGCCTGCCCGCGCAAAACCATTCTCGGAAAGCTCAACGCCCCGGAAGCCGACCTGATCACCCTGCTGCGCCACCGCCGCGGCCACATGGCCGAGGAGATCGTAGCCGCGGCCTTCGCGGTCGCCGGCTTCGCCAACTTCCAGCGCCAGGTCGAGGTGCGCCACCCCGGTGACATCCCGGTCATGGCCCACCTGGATTTTGTGTTCGTCTCGGAGGCCCGCAAGACCATGGCCGTGCTCGAGGTCAAATCGCCGGAGAACATCCCCACCGACCCCTACGGCGCCTGGGAGACCCAACTCTATCTGCAGATGGGACTCCTGGCCGAGAACTGTCCGGACTACACCGTGGAGAAGGGCGCCATCCTGGCGGTCAACTTCGGTGCCCAGGGCATGCGTCTGTTCAACGGCTACACGCCCCAGGCCACGATTTATCAAGGGTTGATCGACCGGGCCGCGTCCATCTGGGACCAGTACCAGCGCTACAGCGCCGGCGACCTGGCCTTCCCGGTCATGGAAGCCGGCCCGCTCTGCGGCTACTGCCCCTTCCTCCTGGACTGTCCCAAGTTCGCGGCGGAAGAGGTGCAGGAGTTGAACGAGAACGTCGAGATCCTCATCGAACTGCAGCACCAGCAGCGGGACCTGGAGGCCGAGATCGGCCTGCGCAAGACCGACCTGCTGGCCATCGTCAGCCAGCGCGGCCCGCTCAAGGCCC
>RZZR01000365.1 GCA_009929795.1 Deltaproteobacteria bacterium
GACCGGCCGAAGCCATGCACCATGTCTGGCCCATCCTGATTTTCTGGATCGTAGTCGTCGCCATCGGCCTCAAACGCTTCCGGCGAACCCTGGACTAGCGTCCCGGCCCGGGGTATGGGTTGAATCGGGATCTGACCGAAACCGATCCTGGGAGCCGAACATGACCAATCCACCCCTGACCCGAACACTCCTGGCTTGCCTGATCCTCTACCCGGCCCTGACCGGGTGTCTGTTCACTGCCAGCATCGGCAACGAAAATAGCAACGCCACCATCGTCGTCAACGCCACCCTGCTCCTGCCCCCGGGAACCGGGGCGAGAACCGATCCCGGAGCCACAGCCTTTCTGGACGGTGTGGCCGAGGCCAACCTCCATCTGGCCGCAATGGGGAGCGATCAGCGGCTATCCGCCCATTTTATGACCATCGAGCCAGGCCAATCGTCTCTGGATTGGCCTGCCGTCGCCCCGCACGGCCTGACCGTGGCCCCGGTGGACGAACCCTGGAGATCCAACATCCTTGGCTCGGCCGATGCCACCGGCCTTGAGGTTGTCGACCCTCTCGCCGACGTCGGGTCACATCCGACAAAACAGGAACGGATTCTGGCTCTGCGCGACGTACCCCTCCGGATCGCAGACATCCTGAACCGATCCGACCATCCATCGAATTTGACACACGAAAAAAGGTCCTGAAGAGCTCACACAAAAAAAGCCCGGGCATGGCCCGGGCTGAATCGCTTGTCTGCTTCGCTGAAGTTCAAATCAGGGGACGAAAATTTTGAGCTTATCCCCGGGGCGCAGCCTCGAACTTTGCCCCATCCTGTTCCAGGCCTGCAGGTCCTTGGTCGACACCCCGAATTTCCTGGAAATGTCCCAGAGTGTATCTCCCTGGCGGACGAGATACTGGACCAGAGAGCCTTGGGCCGGACGCGGGTCTCTCGACGCCACCGACGAACTCTGTTCCTTGGTCCCAGGGATGTAAAGCTTCTGGCCGATGCTCAAGGTACTCGACTTCTTGAGGCCGTTGGCCTTGGCGATGGAATCCACACTGGCCCCAAACTTTTTGGAAATGGCCCACAGGCTGTCGCCCTTTCCGACCGTATAGTTGGCCCGAGCCCTGGCGATTTCCCGGGTCTTTCGCTCACCTCCGGATTCGGCCACGACCGCGCCCCCCTTGCCGGGAATCATGATCCATTGTCCCGGACGCAGAAGGTTGGCCGTCTTGTCATTGACCCGTTTCAAGACCTCAATGGGTACACCGCTGCGGTTGGATATTCTCCACCAAGAATCCCCGGTCCGGATCTGGTAGCGCTGGAAACCGGCATAGGGCCTTGAGCTGGAATCGCTCAGATAGGC
>RZZR01000366.1 GCA_009929795.1 Deltaproteobacteria bacterium
GTCTTGGCCGAAGTCAGCGGGCGGCGGCTCATGACTCCGGAAGAGGTTGGCGACATCGAAGCCGAACTCGGACAGGGTTTCGAGTCCGCCCTGACGCTTCAGGTTTTTTCCAAGGTCGAGGCTATGGTCGACGCCAAGGAATTCAAGAATGGCCACCCTGAACAGGATGGCGGCGATCCTGAGCCGGGACCATGACCGAAGGTCGAACGACTTGTTGGGAAACCGACCAGCCTTCCATCCCTGCCGGTCCATGAAAAAAGGGCCCCGGCCGAATCCACGGCCGGGGCCCTTTGCATTTGCAGGTTTTGACGTTTCCAAGGGTGTTACTTGCCCGGGGCCGTGACCGTGATCAAATGCGGGTTGGCGGCCTGGAAACCGGCCACGACGTTGTTCGGGTCGCTGACCTTGGACCAGGACACGGTTCCATTCGCGCTCTGGGACAGGACCAGGGTGGCCGTGTAGTCCGGGGCTGGATCATGCGGAACGTCCTTGGTTCCGGACTTGGGATCGAAGTACCCCTTGGTCGAGACCCAGACGTTGACCGTGGCGTTGACGCTCTCGCCCTTGGGCGGGGCGAAGAAGGCGCTGGGCGTGGTCACCGAACTGCTCGCGGCGTAGTACTGGCTGGAGTTGGTGGAACTCATGATCTCGGCCCGGACCAGGGGATTGCCGGACCCGATCTCGGCATCCTTGAGCTGTTGGGGTTGGAGGACGAAGAAGTTCCTCTGGGCCGCTTTGGCGGACAGGGTGCAGCGCAGGCGCATGGTGCCGTTGACGAAGTCCACGTTCCACGGGCTCTTGGCGTCCCGCAGGGGGCTCACATTGGGGATGGCCCCTTCGCTGGTGAAGTCCTGGGCATAGATGATGGAGAAGTACTTGGAAATTCTGGATCGGAAGTTGTCCGCCGTCCAGGTGCCGTCGGAAAAGTCCAGGTCGAACTTGTCCGGGGAATCGAGGTTGAAGTCCGAATTGGCCGTGCCGTCGGTGGCCGGGTGGCTCAGGGGGTAGTAGCGAACGGATTTGACCAGGGCGTTGGCCCCGGTGAAATCCGGACCAGGAGCCGGCCCGGACCAGCCCGCTCCCGAGGTGGAGGTCTGGAAGACCAGCAGGACATTGGTTCCGGAGGCCGTGGCCTTGGCCGTTAGCTGCACGGACTTGGGGTTGGCACCGTCATCGATGGATTTGACCGAGGTCCCGTCCGGGATGCCAGGTCCGAAAACCATTTGGTTGACGGCGATCTTGGCGAAGTCCTCGTCCTTGACACCCGGGAAAGAAAGCACCGGGCTGCCGTTCAGCGTGCTGCCGTGTACGGTGTCCAGACCCATGGTGTAGCAT
>RZZR01000367.1 GCA_009929795.1 Deltaproteobacteria bacterium
CGAAGCCGTGTTGCAGGCCACGACCAGCATCTTGATCCCCTGACCGGCCAGGTATCTGGCCGCCTGCATGGCATAGGAAGTCACCGTCTTCGCGCTCTTGGTTCCAAAGGGCAGCCGGGCCGTGTCGCCCAGGTAGACCATGTCCTCATGGGGAAGCCGCCTGCGCAAGGCCCGCAGCACTGTCAGCCCCCCGGTTCCGGAATCGAACACCCCGATGGGCTTTCCTTTGATTTCGTCCATGATCGTTACCTCATCCTCTCAGTTTTGGATACCATGGACCGCGGCCGAAGTAACCTCCAGCCGCGGCCACGTGCTGCTATGGACATTTTGCCCGAAAAGCAAATGGATTCTATTGCCGGCCGACCTTCTCTTGAGCCGCGTGCAGTTCCTGCAGGGCCACCTGAAATCGAGAATGAAGCTTGCACGTGCAACGCATGGATTCCCAACGATGAACGCTGGCCACGGAGGCTTGGACACGCCGAGCGAACTCCTCCACCGAGAGCCCGGCGGCCAGACGGAGTTTTTTGATGTTCGGACCGGTTGGGGTGAAGGGCTTGACGAGCGTCTCGGGTTTCTTGACAGGCTTTGGTTTACAGGCCGCCTTGGGCTGATCAGAAGTCTTGGCCCTGGCAATGGATGTTGAAGTCTTGCGAGCCGCCTTGGACTTGGGCGAAGAAACGGATTGGACCGCTGGCTCCGACTCGGTTCTGACGTCGGATCGGGTCTTTTTCCTGGAAGCCTGAGGAGATACGGGCGCGGCCATGACTTCGGTGTCCAGATCGATACCAAAGATGTCGGCCAGAGCGTCGTCCCCGAGGGTGTCCGCACCCCGGTCGGATCCATCTTGGAACAGAGCGATGTCTGCGGTGATCAGTTCCTGGGGATCAACTCCGCGCAATTCGAACAGAAGCTCCGGGTCCGTGTCCAGACGATGGCCGATTCCGTAAAAGACTGCGGCCACGTGCTTGCACATGTACGCCCAGTCTGGACACGAACAACTGAATTCGATCTGTTCAGGCAAAGGGAAAAGGCCGTCCTGCCGGTGGGCGACCACGGCCATGACCTCGTCCGAGAGTTGGCCTTGGAGAAGTTCCAGAATGGAACCGATCCGGCCGGAGCAGCGATCCTTGATGGCCGTCCACACGGATGGGGCCAGTTTCTCCACCTCGATGTTGACCGAGTAGATATCAGACCCGCTGACCAGGGCCTCGATCCGGCCGGATGAAATGGCCAGATGACAGACCGAGCCGTTGCGCACGTAGGTCCGCCCCCGAGGCAAACGGTTCTCGTAGTCGGAAAAGGATTCCAG
>RZZR01000368.1 GCA_009929795.1 Deltaproteobacteria bacterium
GATGTGCCCTCCTCCTTGGGCGCGCATGATGGGCAAAACTGCTCGAATGCCGTACAGGGCGCCATAGAAATTTATCTCAAAGGCGAATTTCCAGTCGGCGTCCGTTGCCTCGTCAAAAGGTTTGGCCAGGGCGAGTCCGGCATTGTTGAAAAGGAAATGGATCTGCCCGGATCCGAATTCCCTCGCCTGCCGGATCATGACGGCGACGCGTTCCTGCTTGGTCACATCGGTTTGGATCCCCAATACTCTTTGAGGGTATGCACTTCCGAGCCGAGCACCTTCCGCTTCCAGTCTCTGAGCGTTGACATCCGCAAGCACGACGGCCTTGGCTCCCAACGAAAGAAGGAGCTCGCACAAGGCAAGCCCAATTCCCGATGCCCCGCCGGTGACGACAGCGACCTTGTCCCTATAGTATTCGTCCATGTCTCAACTCCTCATTTGCTTACGGTTTCATGCCGCCGCTACTCGAGCACCTTGCCCCTGTATTCCATCAGGACGAGTCGACCTTTCGTCATGGTGACGGGGGCCATCTCGATCATGGGCAATGCCGCCAGGGCCTTGATGATATGCCATTGCATCGGGTTTTGATCCCAGGTCAGTTCCGTCCATGTCAGGGTTCCTCTGCCCACCCAGGCGGCAGTGGGTTCCTGGTACATGGGAAAGAAAATGGGTTGGCTCAAATCCGCTCCAGGGGCTCCCACTTTTGGAATATAGCGCCACCCAAAGGACTGGATGTCCCGGGGAAGGGCCTTCGTCCATTCTTCATCCATCGGCCTGGGATCCGACATTTCAATCTCCAGAAACTTATTGCCTTCAAAGCTGAGGCGGGTGCGGTACGTGTCCGCGACGATGTGCGCGTCTTCAATGTCGGCGTAGATTTTGGGCATCCCCATCATGTTTCCAGTCAGGATGGGAATGGTGTTGTTTTCCCAGATTACGAGCGGGAACAGCCCTTCCAGCCGGTCGCGTCGCCCGTTGAACCGCACATTGACCGCAATGGTGGCCAAATTGTAGCTCGACCCGGCCATCCATTCGACCTCCCGACATTGCTGGTATTGAACGACCAGCTCGGGCTTCAGGAGTTCGAACGGTTCCGGCAGGAACTCGGACAGGCGATCGGTATTGGTCGTGTACCTGAAGATGAGGGTCAAGACATCGTTGTAGACGGCCTTGGCGTCGGGATCAAAGAACGATCCCCCAAAGTGGGCCGGCATTCGATAACATTTTCCGTCCTCGAATGTGAACATGTTCGGCTCCTTCATTGGGTTGAATCCGCTGTTTCCATTTCGCCTCGCATCCTGTCCACTTG
>RZZR01000369.1 GCA_009929795.1 Deltaproteobacteria bacterium
TGGGATTACTACCAGCAAAACCGCCATCTTCAGGACCGCGTGGCCCTGTTGCAGGCCGCCCTGTATGCTCCCAAATCCGAGAAATCCAAAGACCTCTTCCAGGGTATTCTGCCTCTGCCCTTGATCAAGATCGCAGAGGCGAAGCCTGCGGAAATGCCCGTCGTCGAGATTCCAGCCCACACCAGGGCCAAGCGAGGGCGCAAGCCCCTGCCGGATCACCTGCCGCGCATCGAAGTCGTTCACGATCTGCCAGAAGACCAGAAGGTCTGCGTCTGTGGGGCCTGCCTGAAGCGCATCGGTGAAGAAGTCTCCGAAAAGCTCGATTACGTTCCGGCCGTCATGCAGGTGGAGCGCCATATCCGACCCAAATATGCCTGTCCGGCCTGCGACGGCGAGGAGGGCACGCCGGTGGTGCGCATCGCGCCCATGCCACCGCAAATCATCCCCAAGGGTATGGCCACTCCGAGTCTGCTGGCGCAGGTCATCACCGCAAAGTTCGTCGATGCCATACCGTTCTATCGCCAGACCAAGCAGTTTGCCCGCTTGGGCGTGGACATCCCGCGCCATTCCATGTCCGGATGGGCCATGGCCGTGGCCAAGGCGCTGGAGCCGCTCGGAGAGTTGTTCCAGACGGAAATCCGCTCCGGGCCGGTCATCAACATGGACGAAACCACTCTGCAAGTCCTCAAGGAACCGGGCCGGCCCGACACTTCGACGTCATACCTGTGGCTTTTTCGTGGCGGTAACCCCGATCGGCCGACCGTGGTCTATCGCTACGACCCGACCAGATCGGGCTCCGTCCCCAAGGAGTATCTGGGCGAGTACAAGGGCTACATCCAGACCGACGGCTACGCCGGATACCAGGCCCTCGGTGAATCGGACGACATCATCCATGTAGGATGCATGGCCCACATCCGTCGTAAGTTCGTCGACGTCCAGAAGGCGACCTCGAAGAAGGTCATGCACGGGACGGCCAAGGAGATATTGGATCTGATCGGGCTGCTCTACAAGGTCGAGCACAATATCAAAGAGCTGTCGCCGGAGGAAAAAGTCTCCAAGCGCCGGGAACAGGCCGTTCCCATCCTCGACGCGATTCGGGCTATCCTCGATGACCGCATCGACCACGTCCCGCCCAAGAGCCTGCTCGGGCAGGCCATGGCCTACGCTCGCAACCAGTGGAGCCGGGCCGTACGCTACGTGGACTGCGGATTGCTCACGCCCGACAACAACGCGGCCGAGAACGCCATCCGTCCCGTGGCTCTGGGCAGAAAAAACTGGCTCTTCGCCGGCGTCCCCAGGGG
>RZZR01000370.1 GCA_009929795.1 Deltaproteobacteria bacterium
GTCGCTCCCTGCAGAGCCCTTTGCCGCTCGATGTCGAGGAATCTCCGGCTCACACCGCAGTGCAGATGATCCCAGGGCAATGGACTGTCCAGGGGCCTGGCCCGGAGATAGCGGTCCGGATCCAGGCCACGACGACGCAAAATCTCCAGCCAGGGGTGGATGTCCAGGTGGTCGGTCCAGCTCGTGAACACCTGTCCGGAAAGATAGGCATCCTCGAGAACTGGGCCGAGCTCCCTCCCTCCCCGGGAAAAAATGCCCTCGAGATAGCTCATGTGGGAATGATGCCATTTGACCTGAATTCGCCGGTGAGGCCGAAATAGGGCCTTGACGTACTCGAGGGTCTCCTCGAGTCGGGAAAGGGTCATCTGTGATTCCCACTGAAAGGGCGTGTGCGGCTTGGGCACGAAGGGGGAAATGGAGGCCGTGATCTGCACCCGTCTGGCCTTGGGTCCGGCCTGGGCCAGAACCTTGAGACAGAGATCGAGGATGCCGTCGAGATCCTCCCGGGTCTCAGTGGGAAGGCCGATCATAAAATAGAGCTTGACCGCCTGCCAGCCCAGGCCGAAGGCCCTGGCCGCATGATCCAGGATGTCGGACTCGGTTACGCCCTTATTGATGACGTCTCGAAGGCGCTGAGTTCCGGCCTCCGGAGCGATAGTCAGGCCGGTCCTCTTAAGGGAGGCCATGGCCGCGAACATCTCCTCACTAACGGTTCCGGCACGAAGCGACGGCAGGGCAATGGAAACCTGATTGGCCGAGCAGAGATCAAGGCTGACGTCGAAAAGCCGGTCCAAAGCCGAAAAGTCGCCGGTGCTCAGGGACAAAAAGGAGACCTCCTCGAAGCCGGTCGCGGCAAGACCCCTGGACATGCGGAGGCCAAGGGTTTCCGGCCGCCTCTCCCGCACCGGGCGATAGATCATCCCAGCCTGGCAGAACCTGCACCCACGGGTGCATCCCCTGGCAACCTCCAGGGTCAGACGATCGTGCACCGGGCGGGAAAAAGGCACCACTGGCCGACTGGGCATGGTCACGGAGTCGAGGTCGGGAACCACCGCCCGACGAACGACCGTATAATCGGAGAGAACCGGGCGAACTCCGCCTTCATCATCAGCCGTGAAGAGTGAGGGAACATAGACTCCGGAAATAGACCGCATGGAGGCCAAGAGCTCGGCCCGGCCCATTCCAGACTCCCGGCCCCGGCTCCAGGCCTCAAGCACCTCGGGCAATGCGGCCTCACCGTCTCCGAGGACCATGAGATCGAGATTCCGGGCCAGGGGTTCGGCGTTGAAGGTGCAC
>RZZR01000371.1 GCA_009929795.1 Deltaproteobacteria bacterium
GGCTTGATTACTTGGTTAGCCCAGGTCCGGAAGTGGCCATGGGGCTTGCCGATCCGCTTCCACAGCTTTCGAGCGCTATGGGCCGGGGCGTAGAGATCCTCGACTGACATGGTCGTGAAGTTATATCGGTTGGTTGTCATTTGCTTGTATCACTCGGTTGGGGTTGATGGATGATGAGAGGCTCTAGGAAGCCCGTAGAGCTGCCCTAAGAGCCCCCGGTGGGGTAGTAGCGCCCATGGGCCAGAGCGGGCTTAGGCAGCCGCTGGCGCTGCGAGGGACAGGTATTCACCGTCGACCAAGGCGATACGGGTAAGGACACGATCGATGTTGAATCCAGGACACTCTGGGTCGGTGCCGAGCAGGAGCTGGGTGATGTCCAGCGGATCGTCGATGCCGAAGTATGACATTGGTTCTTCAAGGGGGCGGAGACAGGCGATGACTGCAGTGTAGGCTTTCGCGGCTGCGGTCTCGGAGGCGAAGTAGCCGATGTGCTTCAACTTTCCTCCGATGCAGATATGTGCCTTCCACTTCCCGTTCTGCGTATCCCAGTAAACCCCCGGATACTTGCTTGACAGGGTCTTGCCGTTCATCTTCGTCTTGATGCTATTTCGAATGTTGCTGGAATGGTCTACCAGGCGTAGATTCTCGGGCCTATCGTCCAGCGGGTCCCTGTTAATGTGGTCAATCTCTCTATCCTCCGGGATGTTCTGCTGATTGTGGATAATCCAGACGACTCTGGCGACGAGGAGCTTCTTCCCGCCGACCCAGATGAACCGCCGGTTTGACTCTCCGTCCGGCTTGGTCTGCCGAAACGCCGAGCGCGGCTTCCACCTAGAAAGACTCGCCTTCTCTTTCACCGGGTCGATGTACCCTACAGGTCGGTCGTCATCCCCAGTTAATGCGAGATGTTGCGCGAGAAACTCGAAGCTCTCGACGCTGTCGGTCCTGTCGATCATGTCGCTCATCTCACCGTCCCTCTGTCGTCGATCGGTACCACCGGGCAACTCCTAGGTTATCGAGGCTACAGCCCAGCACATCCCTGGCCGAGCCCCAAATCTCTTCCCAGGTCATGTCGACCCGAAGCCCGCGGTAGTCCGGGCGGGCGTGAAGAAGAGTCAGGGCACGTCTCATGCGAACGGCAGAGGAGCGGGAGATCCCGGTCATCTGGCAGAGGGCCTCCTTGCTTAGGTGCGGGTTGGCCCGGAGGGTTTGCCATCCGTGCTCTAGGCGTTGGGTTTGGGTCTTCGCCCAGGTAGCGCTGGCGATGTCGCCCTG
>RZZR01000372.1 GCA_009929795.1 Deltaproteobacteria bacterium
AGCAAAGACTCGTGCTGTACGCTGTCTCGAAGATTCAGCGCGAGGACGATGATTTCATGCACTACGATTTGGATTTGGCTGAACTGGCCGAACTGACCGACATGAGCAGGACCAGGGTCTATGCCGATGCCGTGCGAATGGCCAAGGGCTTGATGTCAAAGCCTGTGGCCTTTGTCGTCGGACCCGATGAAACCCTGATTGCAAACTGGCTCGACAGCGTCAGGGTAAACGGCAAGACAGGCCGCTTGACGTTCACCATATCGCCGACGATGAAACCCTACTTGCTAGCGTTGAAGGGCTATTTTACCAGCTACCGGCTTGAATATATCACGGGCTTTGAATCAAAATACGCTTTCAGAATTTACGAATTGGCAAAGCAGTTTGAGTCTACCGGCCTCCGGGTTTTTACCGTGGATGGCTTCAAGGAAATGCTCGACATCCAGAACATGTATCGGAGCTTCAACGCCTTGAAAAACAGAGTCATCATCCCGGCCTTGAACGACATCAACACCCATTCGGACCTGATAGTCGAGCCGAAATATCGAAAGCGACGGCAAGCCATCACGCATATCGAGTTTCACATCACATCGAAGGATGCCAAGCCGACCACGTCCAGGCCGAAACCGAAGACCAAGACCGATACCGGCCCGGACCCGGCTGTCCTGGCCGCAGCTGCCGAGGCCGAACGGGTCAGACAAGAGGCCGTGAATAACTCTCCGCTGCTGGCTGCCTGGGAGGCCATGACCGATGAAGAAAAAGCAGAGTGGCCGAGCTACCTGGCTTTTAGAAAAGCCAATGGACGGAAGTCTTGATGCCCTGCGAACGGCCAAACCAGCGTCAGCGATCCGGCCTTGGCCGGGGTTTGGTGTAGTGAGTACACCATCGGTCAAACCATGGCTTCATAGGAACCGATTCTAGGCGATGGAAAAGGAAAAAGGACCTGGGATATGGCAACGAAATTTCAAGGCCGAATTTGGCCTGAAATAAAAGGCCCGGACCCATGGTAGGCATGGACCCGGACCAAACCCACAACATCCTGTATAGGAGGACATCATGGCTGAAGAAAAAACTATCTGGATCGACGGACGAGAGCAAGAAATCGAATTTCCCGAGGGCCTGGGGCCTGAGCATGTTGATTTTCATTCGGACCTACACACCATGTGCTGTGTCGAGTTTGAGCGCCTGGGGGCTTTGCTCCGACACATGAGAGACACCGAGGAGGAATTCACTAAGGTGGGCCTGGGGTCCGTGGCCCATGAACTGTTCCAGGC
>RZZR01000373.1 GCA_009929795.1 Deltaproteobacteria bacterium
GGAACCCATTTCCAGGGCCATTTTCACCCGGGGCAGGGCCCGGATTTCGTCCAGGGGCGTGCCGCCGGAGGGGATGGGCTCGTACTCGGCCAGGGCCGGACCATCCAGAGTTTCGGAGATGTCCGGCAGGATGGTCGCCCGCAGGCCGTACTCGTGGGCCAGGTCCCGCAAAAGGCGGATGTCGGCCGGGGAGACCATGCCGGGCAGAATGGCCAGGTCGGCCTTGGCCGAGACCGTGTCGTCGGTCAGGGCCTCCACCAGGGCCCGGACGGCCTGGTGAAAGCCGTCGACATGGGTGCCGTCGTAGCTCGGGGTGGCCACGGATACGATTTCTGGCAGTCCCAACTGACCGAACTCGCGGCGGAATTCGGCCAGGATGAGGTTCACGTCGTCGCCGATGGTCTCGGTCAGGCAGGTCGTGGCCACGCCCACGAGACTCGGGTTGTAGCGATCCATGACGTTCAGGATGCCCTTTTTCAGATTCGGCCCCCCGCCGTACACGGCCTGCTTCTCGCCCAGGGCCGAGGAGGCGATGTCCACGGGTTCCCGGAAGTGGGAGATGACGTAGCGGCGCATGTAGGTGGCGCAGCCTTGGGAACCGTGGAGAAAGGGCACGGCCCCTTCCACGCCGCGGAAGGCCAGGCAGGCCCCCAGAGGTGTGCAGAGCTTGCAGGCGTTGGTGGTCGAGACGTAGTTGGCGGCCTTCATGATCGTACCTCCCGTCCCGCCCGGCGGGGAACGAATCGCCAGACCGGGCTCATGGCCGAGGCATGGACCTCCCGGGCAAAGTGAAGCATGCCCGAAAAGCCTTCCAGGGGGATCTTGCGCTCGTGATTGTGGTCGCAGAAACCGATGCCAAGCTTGAAGGCGATGGGCCGTTCCTTGACCCCGCCGACCAGGACGTCCACGTCCTTCTCCTTCATGAATTCCTGGAGTTCCAGGGGATTGGCGTCGTCGACGATGATGGTCCCCGGACGGGTGATGGCCGCCAGCTCCTCGTAGTCCTCGGGGGTTCCGGTCTGGGAGCCGACCACGGCCACCTCCATGCCCAGGTGGCGGAAGGACTTGACCAGGGAAAATGCCTTGAAGGCCCCGCCCACGTACACGGCCGCGATCTTGCCCTGGAGGTCGCGCCGGTACGGGGCCAGTCTGGGCATGAGTTCTGCCAGCTCGGAGCGGACCAGATCGGCCGTGCAGTCCATGATGTCCGGGTCCAAGGGCATGAAATGCTCGGCCACCCGGTAGAGGGATTCGGCCATGTCCTCGATCCC
>RZZR01000374.1 GCA_009929795.1 Deltaproteobacteria bacterium
CGGGATCTGGAGACGGCCCGGGCCTACATGGACAGCGGGGTGGAACGGCTGATCATCGGGACCCTGGCCCTGCAGGACAGGGATGCCTTCGCAGGCCTCTGTCGGGCCTTTCCCGGGAGGGTTGGAGTGTCCCTGGACGCTCGGGACGGCCGTTTGAAGACCAAGGGCTGGGTGGAAGACGCCGGTCTGACCGTCGGGGACGTCGTTCCGGGTCTCATGGAGGCGGGGTGTGCCTTTTTCGTGTACACGGACATCTCCCGGGACGGAATGCAGTCCGGAGTCAACCTGCGGGCCATGGAAGAACTTCTGGGCCTGAGCGGGGTACCGGTTCTGGCCGCGGGCGGGGTGTCAACACTGGCTGACATCAAGGCCCTCGCCCCTCTGGCCGAGCGTGGCCTGGAAGGGGTCATCACCGGCAAGGCCATCTACGAGGGCACCCTGGATCTGGCCAAGGCCTTGGTGTGGCTGCGATCCCGCTAGTCGGCAGGGTTTCGGCTTTGACGCTTAAAAAGGCGGGGCTTTTGTCCCGCCTTTTTTCATTCTTTTTGGAAAGGACTCGAATCGGAGTAGACCAATACGCTCCAGTTCGAAGGATACCGTCTCTGAAATGCAACGATTTCGTTACCGTCCGGACACGACCGGGAGGGACGACAGGCGTAGGGTCTCCGGACATGATTCCCCCGAACCTTTGGAGGTACAACCATGTTTGAATCCGAAATCCAGAGACTGCGACGTCTGCTCCACGAACAACTAACCCTGGCCGAGCGCGATCTCGAATCCCTGTTGTCGGTCCTGGGAGGTGCGGCTCCGGTCCTGCCGGATCCGGCAGACCAGGCCTGCCAGGAGAGCACCAAAAACCTGACGCTCATCCGCTATAACAGAACCCGGGCTCAGATCGAGGCCATCCTCCGGGCCGTTGAGGCCTTGGAAGGAGAGAACCGCGGGATGTGCGCCGTCTGCGGTGAACCCATCGGCGTCCGACGTCTTCTGGCTCTGCCTACTGCCCGGCATTGCGTGGATTGCCAAGCCATGCTGGACGAGAGCGACGAACGACGCCGGGTTGCCTGACGGTCCGTGGTGATTTAGTCCTTCGTCGGTCCCTTGGTCCGATGAATCGGGATTGTTTGACGCAGCCCGTCTGGTCTACGTCAGGAACGATTGCGATAGCACGGCCTTGAACCGATTTTGCAGCATTCATTGGTCAACCGCTTGAAAGCTTGAGGACCAATTAAACGAAAAAGGGCTTACGTCATTTGACATAAGCCC
>RZZR01000375.1 GCA_009929795.1 Deltaproteobacteria bacterium
GCAGGGCCGTGGGCAGATGGCGGGGGTCGGAGTTGATGGCGTAGCCGAAGAGAATGAGCTGCATGAGGGGGACACCGGCCATCATGGCGAAGGTCAAACGGTCCCGTCGCATCTGGACGAATTCCTTGGCCACCACGGCCCAGAAGCGGCGGAGGGAGAACATGGCTTCAGGCCTCCCGGCCGCGCATGAGGTCGATAAAGACCTCTTCCAGACTGGTTCGGGCCGGGATCAGAGATTGATCTGGTCCAAGACTCCGGCGCAGGGCCGATTCCAAGGCGACAGGGTCGCGACCGCTGACGTGCAAGGCCGTGCCAAAGGCGGCGGCCTGGCAGACAGCGGGACAGCTCTTCAACCGTTCCGCCAGATCTTGCAGGTTGGGGCCGGTGACCCGGAAGGTGTGCAGTCCGGAAGCGGCCACCAGTTCCTCGGAGGTTCCCCGGGCCAGAAGATGTCCGTAGGCGATGTAGGCGAGGCGATGGCATCGTTCAGCCTCGTCCATGTAGTGAGTGCTGATGAGGGCGGTGATGCCTTGGGCGGCCAGAGCGTGGATCTGGTCCCAGAAGGTCCGTCGGGCGCTGGGATCGACCCCGGCCGTGGGCTCGTCCAAAAGGAGCAGCCTGGGCTGGTGCAGGGTGCAGGCCGTCAATGCCAGTCGCTGCTTCCATCCTCCGGACAGGCGGCCGGCCAGTTGGTCGGAAAAGCGTCCCAGGCCCATGCGATCCATGCTCGAAGTCACGACCTGTCGTTGGTCCGCAATGCCGTAGGCCCGGGCCATGAACATGAGGTTTTCGCGCACGGTCAGATCTTCGTAGAGGCTGAAGCGCTGGGCCATGTAGCCCACATGTGGCTTGATCCGTTCCGGTTCGCGCAGGATGTCGAAGCCAAGGCAGGTCCCTTGGCCGTCGTCGGGCCGGAGCAGGCCGCAGAGCATGCGAATGAAGGTGGTCTTGCCCGAACCGTTGGGGCCGAGAAATCCATAGATTTCACCGGCCTCGACGGTCATATCCAGGTGGTCCACCACGGTCTTGGGCCCGAAAACCTTGGTCAGGCCGGTGACAGCAATGGCCGGATCAGACCCCGCCATGGGTTGTCCCATTCACGGTCGTTGAGTCCTCGGACCAGACATCGACCGGCTGGCCGGGGTGGAGGAGGCGGGCATTATCCGGGATTTTTGGGACGGCCTCGACCATGAAGACCAGCTTGGCCCGACTCTGGCTGGAGTAGATGACCGGCGGGGTGTATTCGACCCGAGTGGAGACGTAGC
>RZZR01000376.1 GCA_009929795.1 Deltaproteobacteria bacterium
CCAACGGACTGAACCCGGGGTTCTCGGGGTGGGGTTGATCATGGTTCCCGGGAAGGATGATCGGTACCACCCCCATTGCCTTGATCGTTTCCAGGCCGGAGTGCACCGCCAGGAGGACGGGCAGGTTCAATCCGTGTTTCTGGTCCAACAGGTCCCCAGCGAAAATCACATGCCGGGCACCATGCTTCCGGGCAAGCACCCCCATGTCCACGATCAACTGCCGGGAGAACTCCAGATTCCCCGGCAGGCGGTTGTTGGCGTGGGTGTCTGCCGTCAAGATCCACTTCTCTGCCACTTCACTCCACCTCTTTCAAGAAGTCCAACTCTCCGTTGACACATTCTCCAGGCTCGGGGTACTTCCCGGTCAGATTCTGCACGAGAACCCCAAAACTGACCAGAGCCTGCTCGATCTTCTCCGCCTTCGCCACGGCGTCCGGGTCCAGCAACAGGGTCACTTCCGGGTAGGTTCGGGCGATCCACCATTCAATCGGGGTGTGCAGCATCGAACCCAGCAGCGCCAGCGCAGTCCCCCACAACCCGGGGGTCAGCACGTCAAAAACCCCCTCTACCAGGACAGGATTCCTCTTCGGGGGGGTCCCGAACAGATACCCCACGGCCGGGTCTCCAGACCGGGACATCCACCCCTTTTCCCCGGGGACCACCGACCTGGACTTGAAGGACCGGGGAAGACCAACAGGACTCCAGATCGGGGCGTGGATCCTCCGCCGGCTGGGCTCGTAAAGCATCCCGATCTCAACAGCCAGATCCGGACGGACCTTTCTGGCGATCAGGTAGGCTTCCGCCTCGGTACCCCTCACCGAGGCTTTCTTCGAGGCGCCTTGGAGCGACTGCTGCCGGCGCTCTACTGTGGATGCTTTCTCCTGCTCCGGAACAACCAGTCCGAGCAGTCGATGCAGGGAAGCCGGGTGGCCCACCTTTACCTTGCAGTGGAAGCAGAACCCCTTCCCCCGGGAAACGTTCCAGAAGAACTTGGATCCTCCACAGGATGGGCACTCGAAGACGTACTCCGAGCCTCCCTCTTCCAGGTGCCCGCCCTTGGGGAGCCAGTCCGGGATTTTACGCATCTCTACTCCCTTTCCTATTTCTGGTGCCCACCTGCAGATCGGTCTTGTTTATGCCATTGGCCTACCGCGTGTACCATGCTTTGGTGCAGGGCAGCGCTGGTATTGAACAAATGGAGCATAGCATCTGACATATCACCCGGCTGAATGTCGTGGATCTTCAGATTTCCG
>RZZR01000377.1 GCA_009929795.1 Deltaproteobacteria bacterium
GGCGTAGTCTCCGCCCCCCCTCTTCACTCCACCTCGAACCCCTGGCTCGACTTTTGCCATTTTGCCGAGAGGAAGTGACCTGAGAATTCTCTTTGCCTGTTAAGCATGAATCGGCCTGACCTCTGTTGAAAGGTGTTCAAGTGACCGAACATCTGTTCCGCAGAGGAGGCCGAGGATGCTGGATTCCATCCCCGCGCTCACAGTCCTGTTGGAGACCTTTCGCCCATGCATGACCGCCCCGACTTACCAGAACTTCTGTCTCCTGCTGGCGGGCTCCGTCCTGGCTCAAGGGCGCCGGACCGTGACGGAGATGCTTCGGGTGACGGCGTTCCTGGGGCCGCAGAAACACTTCTCTTCGTATCACCGCTTCTGGAGCCGTGCCCGTTGGTCTTCTCTCCACTTGGCCCGCGTGCTCACCGGCCTGGTCGTGGCTCTCGTGCCCCCGGGTGCACAGGTGCTGGTGGCTGGAGACGATACGACGGAGCGCAGATCGGGCTCCAATGTCTATGGGGTGGGATGTCACCGGGATCCGGTCCGGTCGACCCAGGCTGTGCTCACATACTGCTTCGGGCACAAGTGGGTGGTCCTGGCCGTCCTGGTCAAGCTGCCCTTCTCCAGCCGCCCATGGGCACTTCCGGTCCTGTGTCTCCTGTACCGGTCGAAGAAGGAGGACGAGGCCCGTCGCCGGCGGCATCGAACCCTGGAAGACCTGATGCTCCTGGGTCTCTGGCTCTTCCAAAGGTGGGTGCGCAGCCGCGAGATCCTCTTTGTCGGCGACGGCGCCTACGGCTCGGTTCGACTGGAAAACGACGCCCGCCGGATGGGCATCCACGTGGTCACACGGATGCGAAAGGATGCCGCCCTTTACGCCAAAGCGCCTGCCCGACGCAAGGGCCAGAGGGGACGACCTCGGAAAGTGGGCAGGCGGCTCTCCTCTCCCGAGAAGGTGGTCAAGCGCAGGAGCAAGCCCTGGACCCCCGAGCTCCTGGAATGGTATGGAGGTCAGCTCCGAGAGGTCCGGTGGATCACCGGAACCGGTTATCGGACAAAGCCCGGTCAGCCTCCCGTAGAGGTCCGCTGGGTTCTGGTGGAGGATCTGGCGACCGGCAGGCAGGAGTGCTTTTCGTCCACCAACGTCGGTCAGACTCCCCAGCAGATCATCGAATTCTACGTCCTCCGGTGGTACATCGAGACAACGTTCCAGGAGGCTCGGCGTCACCTGGGTCTGGAGTCGACCCGGAAC
>RZZR01000378.1 GCA_009929795.1 Deltaproteobacteria bacterium
TCATCGAGAGGCGTACAGGGCCGAGGGCAAGGGCTTTGTGCTGACATTTCATAACTACGTCGGCAACGACTACACACATCCGGCCTTCGCGCCGTGGCGCCCCATGTACCACGCCAAGGCCGTGTCCTACGTCGCGACATTTCCAGATTACGAAACATTGAGGAGGACATTGCCATGATACCTTGCCGACGCTGCAAATACTTCTGGCCCGAAACGGGCGAATGCCGAGTCAACCCGCCAACCCCACAAGGATTCCCTAAGGCCCCGAAGGGTGGCGGCTGTGCAAAGGGCTTCCCCACGGGCCTAGAGAAATTCGATTGCGGGGACTGCCGATGGTTCAGGGATGGGTGTTGCTACAAGCGCGACATCGGCATGGGCTCGGGGGCCGGGGCCTGCCCGCACTTTGAACACGACTAGGATGCGGCCGTCATGCTCAAAAATTTGTTTTGAAAAACCCTTAACCGTCCCGGGGCTGGACACCCAGCCACGCCTGGCCCCGGACAGAGGAGACAACCATGGATCGACCGCAAACCCCGAACGACTATCCGCGCTGGGCATTGTCCCGATTAGCATTCGTTCACGAACTGCGAAGGACGGCCCGGTCAATCCTGGACATCGACCCGAAGACGCCACGGTCCAGCGTCGTCTGGCTGTCCCTGGAGCTGTCCGGCCTGGCCGATGCCCTGTCATCGGAGTGGTTTGACCGGGGGCGCCTTAGTCTCCACGATCAATAGGGCCGGACCGGTGTCGGACTGTCGCGTCAATTCTAACTCACAAACACAAACGAGGTGTTGCACTGGGAGGGCCTCGATTCTTACCGACCTCTAGGGCCGGACCGGTGTCGAACTGTCGTGTGCGGTTATCTGTAAATTTTAGGGCAAAAACACAAGCCAAGTGGGAGGTGTACCCAAAATCTTAACGAAATTTAGCTTAAAGACCGGTGCTTGACCCTTTCTTTGATAAAAACCACAAAAAAACATTGAGGATAACGAAATGGAAACCAACAAGACATTGCAGCTACTCGAATCGCATCCCTTGACCGTGAAAATGCGCGAAGAGCAAGCGGCCGAAATTTTGGCCGTAAGGCAGGCCGCCTTTGAGAGCATGGTCCTGAGCAAGGATGAGGCAGGCCGCCAGGCCGAAAAGATCCAGCAGAAGATCGACAAGGCCATGGAGGCCCTTGAAGCCAAAAAGGCCGCCCTGGCCTCGGCCAAAAGTGCAGTTTTGACGCTCCAGGCCGA
>RZZR01000379.1 GCA_009929795.1 Deltaproteobacteria bacterium
GAAAATACACAGATGGAGAGGCCAACATGTTTGGAATTCGATCCTGTAGGGACCGTATTTCAATTTGTCCTTTTTTGGTTTCTTGTTTTGAAGAGGCCGCTTTGGGCTTTGCGACCATGGAAATATCATTTTGTTTGAAAACGAACACCGGCGATTTCTGTTTTGCCATTTGTCGATTTCTCATTTCGACCCGAGAATATCAGGAGTCCTTGTGTGGATGTCATTGCGGATAGTTCCATGATTTCTTTGTTATCCTTCAGATTGCGATAGTCGCACGTGGAGTTCGAGAGGACAATGCGCGAAGCGGGAATTTGGAGACAATGGGGTCCGACCGGCCTGGCCTTTTGGGAGATCATGGCCCTGGCCGGCGCCCTGGGGTGTCTGGCCCTGGAGCACATTGTTCCGGCGGTCGTGGCCTTGGCCGGGGCCGCGGTCATCGAACTGGCGTACGGCACGGCCGGAAGGCGCTTGCTGGTTCTCCCTATGATCTTCGCCCTGGGGTTGGTCCTGGCCAATGCCCGGCAGGAGTCGCCTCGGTCGGCCCTGGACACGAATCCCCCGGCGGTCCGTGTGCCGGTGCGCATCATGGTTACGGACGCGGTGGGCGTGCCGGGCGGACGATATCGAGTTGTGGGCGATGAAATCCGATTTTCGGCCGGAGGGTCGTGGCAGAGCTTGCCGGGGCGTCTTGTCCTGACCCTGGAGGGACAGGGGTCTGTTCCCCTGCCCGGTCAGATTCTGGAAGCCGCTTTTCGCATCCGGCCGGTTCGGGGCATGGCCAATCCGGGTGTCTTTCGGATCGAGGACCATTGGGGCAGGAACGGTGTGCACTGGCGAGGGTTTGTAGCCAAGAAAGACCGGGATTTCGTGCGTCTCGGCCCCGTTCCCGACGGGCCCCTGGATCGGCTGAGGCTCCGGGTGCGGAGCGTTGTCGAGCCTCTTTCCTCAACGGGCCGAGGTTTGCTGGCGGCCCTGCTCTACGGGGATCGGTCCGGCATCGGCCTTGAGCTTCTGGACCGTTTCCAGCGGGCATCTCTGGCCCACACCCTGGCCCTATCCGGACTGCACCTGGGACTGGTGGCCTCATTTGGGTTCTGGCTGGCCCTGGGTCTGGGCTGGATCCGCTCCGGAATTTATCTCCTCATTCCCCGGCCCAAGCTGGCTGTGATCATGGCGGCGCCCCTGGTTCTGCTCTACATGTGGCTGGGGGATTTTTCCGTGACTCTGGTCCGGTCCGGG
>RZZR01000380.1 GCA_009929795.1 Deltaproteobacteria bacterium
TGCACACCCTCATCTTCGGGTCCGAGCCCCACACTCCCAAGATGGCCAAGCGGATCAGAACCCTCCTGGGTGTCCGGGAGACCTTCGACATCACCGGTCTGACCGAGCTCTACGGGCCCGGGGCCGGCCAGGAATGCCGGGCCCACCAGGGCATTCACTATTGGGCCGACAAGTACATTTTGGAAATTCTGGATCCCGAGACCCTCCAGCCCGTTCCCGAAGGCGAGGTCGGCGAGATGGTGGTCACGACCCTGACCAAGGAGGCCGCGCCCCTCATCCGCTACCGGACCAGGGACCTGACCCGCCTCGTTCCGGGCCCCTGTCCCTGCGGGCTGTCCATGCCCCGGCACGACCGTATCTTCGGCCGCTCCGACGACATGTTCATCTTCCGGGGAGTGAACATCTACCCCGGCCAGATCGCCGACGTCCTCGAACGCCACCCCGAGGTCGGACCCGAGTACCGCATCCACCTCCAGCGCCGGGACGGGCTGGACTCCATGACGGTTCAGGTCGAACGCCGACCCGAATCGGAACCGGCCGCCGTCGACCCGGCTCCGGCTCTGGCCAGGGATCTTCACAAGCATCTCATGGCCCGGGCCGAGGTCCAGGTCCTCGACCCCGGCCAGCTGCCCAGGACCTTCAGCAAGACCAAGCGGGTCCTGGACGAAAGATACGAGGATGCCGCAGACTAGATCGAGCCCCGCGAACTGCCGAGGACCGAATCGGCCCAAATCCTGGCCTGGTAATACTGCTCGGCCGAATGGACCGGATCCAGGCCGAGCCGGTCCAGGTACTCGGCCACCCGCTCCCAATCGCCCCGTTCCTGGGCCTCCACCAGTCTGAGCCAGGCCGCTTCCGGAGCCGAAGGATCGATCAGGGCCGTTTTCAACCAGGAATCCAGCGGCAAATGGTCGATGAGTTCCTCCATGGACTGATCCAGCAGGGCCCCGAGCAGGGAAAAGAACCCGAGCAGAAAAAGGCCGTCTGGGTCGTCCCGGCATTCCGTGGTCGCGCACCTGCCAAGGGCCTGCAGATACATGGCCCGTTGGGCCGACAGGGACACCAGGGCATAGCCCCGGCCCGACTGGTCGAGATCGGACATGATGGTCACCCGCAGCCATCGCCGCAGGGCCCGGGAACCCATCATGGCCACGGCCCGGCGAATGGACTCGACCTTGACCCCCAGGCCGAATCCCGGAGAATTGATGTACCTGAGAAGCCGGTACGACAGGGAAACG
>RZZR01000381.1 GCA_009929795.1 Deltaproteobacteria bacterium
CCTGGTGTACACGGCATCCGCCGAAATCGGCCAGGGGTCGGACACTGCCTTTGCCATGATCGCGGCTGAAGCGTTAGGCATCCCGCTGGAAAATGTCCGGCTGGCCTCGGGGGATACGGACATGGGCGTGGACCTGGGCGCCTATTCCAGCCGCCAGACCCTGATGACCGGACATGCCACCAAAGAGGCGGCGGAAAATGTCAAACGCCAGGTCCTGGAAGTGTTGTCGGAACAGCTGACCGTGCCCGTGGAAAAATTGGACATCCGGAACGGATTCATCGAATTTGACGGCGACACCCCGGATTTTTCCGCCCTCCGGACCCGGTATATCAAGGAACACCGGGGATGGACCGACAACCCGGATTCTGACAAGCTCACCTTCAAGGAAGCATCCCGCATCGCATTTCTGGAACGCGGCTCCATCGTGGGAACCGGCAAATACAAGCCCCATTCCCTGGGCGGCAAGTTCAAGGGCGCGGCCGTGGGCACCTCCCCGGCCTACGGGTGTTCGGCCCAGGTGGCCGAGGTCACGGTGGACATGGACACCGGCCAGGTCACCATTGACAAGATCACCGACGCCCATGACTGCGGCAAGGCCATCAACATGACTTCCGTGGAAGGCCAGATGGAAGGCTCCATCTCCATGGGCATCGGTGAAGCCATGCATGAGGAGGTGATCTTTGACAACCAGGGCCGGGTGCTCAACGACGATCTGGCGGAGTACAAGATCGTCACCTCCATGGACATGCCCCGGGTCAAGACCATTGTGGTGGAAAGTGACGAGCCCAACGGGCCGTTCGGCGCCAAGGAAGTGGGGGAAGGGGCTATCATGCCCACCATCCCGGCCATCCTCAATGCGGTGTACGATGCCGCGGGGGTCCGGATTTACGAGCTGCCCCTGACACCGGAACGGGTATTCCACGCCATCCAGGAATACCAGGAACGCACCAGGGCCTCTGCCTGATCATGGGCGGCGTGCCCGGTGCCGGTGATGACAGATATCTCCGGCAGACCCTCCTTCCCGGAATCGGTCCCGGAGGTCAGGAAAAGCTGGCAAACACCTGTGTCCTGATTGCCGGGGCCGGAGGGCTGGGGTCTGCCTCGGCCTTTTATCTGGCAGGGGCGGGCATCGGCCACATCCAGATCGTGGACCATGACACCGTGGAGATCAGCAACCTGAACCGGCAGATCCTGCATGCGGACACGGTCCTGGGG
>RZZR01000382.1 GCA_009929795.1 Deltaproteobacteria bacterium
AGTCCACGTTCCACGGGCTCTTGGCGTCCCGCAGGGGGCTCACATTGGGGATGGCCCCTTCGCTGGTGAAGTCCTGAGCGTAGATGATGGAGAAGTACTTGGAAATCCTGGATCGGAAGTTGTCCGCCGTCCAGGTGCCGTCGGAAAAGTCCAGGTCGAACTTGTTCGGGGAATCGATGTCGAAGTCCGAATTGGCCGTGCCGTCGGTGGCCGGGTGACTCAAGGGGTAGTAGCGCACGGATTTGACCAGGGCGTCGGCCCCGGTAAAATCGGGACCAGGAGCCGGCCCGGACCAGCCCGCGCCCGAGGTGGAGGTCTGGAAGGCCAGCAGGACATTGGTTCCGGAGGCCGTGGCCAGGGCCGTTAGCTGAACGGACTTGGGATTGGCACCGTCATCGATGGATTTGACCGAGGTCCCGTCCGGGATGCCCGGTCCGAAAACCATCTGGTTGACGGCGATCTTGGCGAAGTCCTCGTCCTTGACACCCGGGAAAGAAAGCACCGGGCTGCCGTTCAGCGTACTGCCGTGTACGGTGTCCAGACCCATGGTGTAGCATTGGGCGGTATAGGTGGCCGAGGCCGCGGCGCTCATGGTCACGGTCTTGGCCTTGTCGTCCACGGCCGTGATGGACGTCCCAGGGGGCACGCCCGGCCCGATCAGGGCCTTGCCCTCCAGACGGGTCAGGGACAGGCCCGGGGTGGTCACAGTCAGTTCGGTGCTTCCGGCGCTGACGTTGCCCGTGGCCCAGGCATAGTTGTTGGGGCCGGTGGAAGCGGCTCGGAAGGCCACGTAGTTGGCCACGTTCATGGTCACCTGCCCGATGGGCTGGTTCAGCTCGGTGCCGATCCAGGGGATGTTCCCGCCCTCGGCCTGGGGCCCGGAATGGTCCAAAGACTGGTAGTCGGCCAACTCGTACTCGGCGATGGGCGTGGCGTGGGAGATGTCCCGGCCCCGGTCCGGAGCGTCGATGTACTGGGCCATGCGGGTGGGAGTCCAGACGATGGTGTAGGTGTGGATCTTGTTGGTCGGATTGAATGCACCCGAGGTGTCGAAGACGTAGGCCTCGTTGTTCAGCACGGCGCTGGTGAAGGACGTGTCGTGTCCAGCGGTCCCGGGAATGGGCCGCTCGCGCAGGATGCCGGTGTGGGTGACCGTTCCCCAGTTGCCGAAATCGATCTGGGCCGACTCGTTGCCCTTGGG
>RZZR01000383.1 GCA_009929795.1 Deltaproteobacteria bacterium
CACGGCAAAGCCCCGGGTGTTGGTCAGGGCCGTGATCTTGTCGCCGACGGTGGCCATGACCTTGTGGCCGAGGACGGCGATGCCGATGGCGATGCCCAATCCTCCGAGGACGAGAATCTCCATGGGAACCGGGGCCTTGGCCAAAAGAATATGCTCCTTGCTGATGAGGTAGATGGCGGCCACGGGTCCGATGGCATTGGCCACGTCGTTGGCCCCCTGTGACAGCGCCACATAACAGGACGTACCCACCTGGAGTTTGCGAAAGACGAGTTCCACGCCTTCGGCTCCCATTTCCTGCGTGATCTGGAGGCGTTTGGCCCACCTCCGGCCGATGGCCCAGACCCCGAGGCTCAAGGCCAGAGTCAGGCTCAGGGACATGGCGTGCCCGAGCTGGAGTTCCTTGCCGATGGGGGTCTTGTAGACGAAGCTCAGACTGATCAGGGCCATGGTCAGGCTCATCCAGATGGGGCCCCAGCGGATGGCCTGGCGGATGAAATCCCGACGAAATAAAATGGTTCGCCGGATATGGGTGAAGATCAAATAGGCGATGGTGGCGGCGAAAAAGGGCGAGATGATCCAGGACATGACGATGCCGCCCATCTTGAGCCAGTTGACCACGCTGGGTCCTCCGGCCACGAGGCCGAAGCCCATGATGCTGCCGACGATGGAGTGGGTCGAGGACACAGGCAGGGCCGTCAGGGTGGCGACCATGACCCACAAAGAGGCCGAAAGAAGAGCCGCGAACATGCCGATCATGAGCAGCTTGGGGTCGGAGATCTGGGAGGGGTCGATGATGCCCTTGCTGATGGTGGCCGTGACGTGGGAGCCCAGAAAAACGGCCCCGACAAAGTTCAGGATGCCGGCGATGAGCACGGCCTGGCGAACGCTGATGGCCTTGGCGCCCACGGCCGAGGCCATGGAGTTGGCCACGTCGTTGGCCCCGAGGTTGAAGGCCATGAGAAAGCCGGCCCCCAGGGAGAGGTAGAAAAACAGGTCGTAGAGGTCCATGAGCGGGCAGGTCGGGCCCTATTCCTCCCGGGTTTTCAGAAGACGTCGAAGTAGATGAGCACGCCCATGGCCACGAAGCCCACGGCCGCGACCTTCTTGATGATCTCCGGAGAGACGAACTGGCAGATGGCCTGGGCGAACATGACCCCGATGAGGCTGACCAGGACCAGGGCCAGGGAGGAGCCGAGGA
>RZZR01000384.1 GCA_009929795.1 Deltaproteobacteria bacterium
CAAATACGCATGTCCGGCCTGTGATGGCGAGGAGGGCATGCCGGTAGTGCGCATCGCGCCCATGCCGCCGCAGATCATCCCCAAGGGCATCGCCACGCCAAGCCTGCTGGCCCAGGTTATCACCGCAAAGTTCGTCGATGCCATGCCGTTCTATCGCCAGACCAAGCAGTTTGCCCGCTTGGGCGTCGATATCCCGCGCCATTCCATGTCCGGGTGGGCCATGGCCGTGGCCAAGGCACTGGAGCCGCTTAATGAGTTGTTCCAGGCGGAAATCCGTTCCGGGCCGGCCATCAACATGGACGAAACCACTCTGCAAGTCCTCAAGGAACCGGGACGAGCCGACACCTCGACATCGTACCTGTGGCTCTTCCGTGGCGGCAACCCCGATCGGCCGACCGTGGCCTATCGCTACGACCCGACCAGGTCGGGCTCCGTCCCCAAAGAGTATCTGGGAGAGTACAAGGGCTACATCCAGACCGACGGCTACGCCGGGTATCAGGCCCTCGGCGAAGCAGACGGCATCATCCATGTCGGCTGCATGGCCCACATTCGTCGTAAGTTCATGGACGTCCAGAAGGCGACTCCGAAGAAAGTCGTGCACGGGACGGCCAAGGAAATCCTGGACCTCATCGGGTTGCTCTACAAAGTCGAGCACAATATCAAAGAGCTGTCGCCGAAGGAAAAGGTCCTGAAACGCCTGGAACAGTCCGTGCCCATTCTCGACGCGATACGCGCTATCCTCGATGAGCGTATCGATCACGTCCCGCCCAAGAGCCTGCTCGGACAGGCCATGACCTATGCCCGCAATCAGTGGAGCCGGGTTGTGCGCTACGTAGACTGCGGATTGCTCACGCCCGACAACAACGCGGCTGAAAACGCCATCCGCCCCGTGGCCCTTGGCAGGAAGAATTGGCTCTTCGCCGGAGCCCCCAAGGGTGCGGACGCCAGCGCCATACTGTTCTCCCTGGTGGAAACTGCTAAGGCCAACGAGATCGAGCCCCAAGCCTATCTGAAATTCCTCTTCGAGCGATTCCCCGCCGCGCAGGCCACGGAAGACATGCGGGCACTCATGCCGCAGCACGTGGACAAATCCCTTCTCCCAAGCCTCCCCAAGCCCAAGCCGCGCAAGAAATAAAACTCCTGCATTTATCGCAGATCAATTGCCACCTTGGAAGATGGGGGCGATTGAGCGGTTAC
>RZZR01000385.1 GCA_009929795.1 Deltaproteobacteria bacterium
TCCTACCATCATGGCGACCGCTGGGACGACAGCGTCGTTCAGGGAGTCAGGGAGATGCTGGGAGGGCGCGAGGATGTCGAGCTGGCCATCGAGCATCTGGATCTGCGCCGGAAGATGGGCGAGGCCTACGAGCAATGGGTGACCAATTTCCTCTGGGGCAAGTACCGAAACGACAAGCAGGACCTGATCATCGTCTCCGACGATGCGGCCCTTGATTTTCTGATCCGGGTCCGCTCCGGACTGTTTCCCGACGTGCCGGTGGTCTTTTGCGGGATCAACAACTTCAGACCAGAGCGAATCGCCGGCCAGGAGGGCATGACCGGCGTCAATGAAGCCGTAAGCATCGAGGGGACCCTGAACCTGGGACTCGCCCTTTTTCCCAAGACGAAGCGAATCCTGGTCATTGCCGACGAACAATCGGCCGTTAGTCGGGCTAATCTCAATCGCTACCGGGCCGTTGTCGACCGGTTCACCACCCGGGTCGAAATGGTCGAATGGCTCGACCTGACCGCAGCCGAGGCCCTGGAAGAGCTGCCGAAACTCACCAATAACGACCTGGTCCTGCGGCTGACTACCCTGCTCATGCCCGAGGGTGGATACATGCCGCTCTGGGAAAGTATGAAGCTCATCTCCCAGGCCTCGCCCGTACCGGTCCTGACCCTCTGGGATTTCGACCTGGGGACCGGGGCCCTGGGCGGGATGGTGGTCAGCGGCCTGGAGCAGGGCCACAAGGCCGGGGAACTGGCTTTGCAGATATTGGGCGGTCAACCCGCGGCTGCCCTCCCGGTGATCATGGACAGCCCCAACGTGCCAATGTTTGACTATGCTAAGATGACACGGTTCGGCGTGGATCAGGACCGTCTGCCGGCCGGGGCCGTGGTCCTCGACATGCCCGAGTCGATCTACGCCAGGCACAAGACCTTGATCTGGGCCGTTGCCGCAGCCCTGACCGTCATGTGCCTGGTCATCGTCTATCAGGTCATTCTCCTGCGGGTGCGGAAAAGGGGCGAGGCCGCCTTGCGGAAAAGCGAAGCCCGCTATCGGGCCTATGTGGACAACGCCCCCCTAGGGATTTTTCTCGCCGATCAGGAAGGCCGCTACCTAAGCGTCAATGCCGAAGCCTGTCGCATTACCGGCTATTCGCCCGAAGAATTGCCGGGCATGTCCATAACAGATCTCGTCGATCCCGA
>RZZR01000386.1 GCA_009929795.1 Deltaproteobacteria bacterium
CCCGCGGGGCCCCCGCCGACGATGAGCAGATTCTTCTGGGCCTTTCGACAGACTCCAAAGGACTTCAGCAGGGTATCGAGATCCAGATCTTCGCAAACGAAGTAAAGCAGATCCCCTTCCTGAACCATGTCCAGGCCCGTGGGCACGATCAGGTCGTCCTCGCGGATCAGGGCGGCCACGATGAAACGCCGGTCGCTGGCCTGCCTGATGTCGACCAGGGGCCGGCCGGCCAAGGGGCTGTCCTTGCCCACCCAGGTCCCGACCAGCCGGATGCGTCCGTCGGCGAACTCGCTCGTGTCCACCACTCCGGTGGATCCGAGAAGGCTCTCGATGTTCCGGACCACTTCCAGTTCGGGATTGATGAAGGTGTCGATGTGGATCTGTTCGGACAAACCTTGGCCGTATTCGAGGAAATCCTCGCTCCGGATTCTGGCCACCTTGGTGATCCCGGGCGAGAGGATGTTGGCGAAGGTGCAGGCCATCAGGTTGATTTCGTCGCTGTCCGTGACCGCCAGGAGCATGTCGGCCTCCCGGACTCCGGCGTCTTCGAGAACTCTGGGGCTGCACCCCGAACCCTCGATGGTCTGGACATCCATGTTGTCCACGATCCGCTGGAGGACCCGGGCGTTCTTGTCGATGACAACAACGTCCTTGTGTTCGGCCATGAGCCGCCGGGCGCTGTGGAACCCGACCTCCCCGGCCCCGACGATGATTACGCGCATGGTGAATCTCCGAAAAATTCGGTCTGACCTACCTGTTCCATCACTCCCCCGGCCAGGGCGTGCAGGACCGGCAGGGGGCATACCCGGCCCCGAAGGCCTCCCGCAGGGTCGAGAAACTGATCCGGTTCTTCCAGTTGATCCGCTTGCCGTACGGGCAGTCAGACGTGTGGAAACGCCTGGATTGTTCGCTGCCGACAAAGCTCTGGCTGGCCTCGGGCCTGAGCAGAATCCGGCCCCAGAATCCTCGGTGCGAGGCCATGGCCGTTCGCTGATCGTCCAGAAGGACCCGGTCCAATTCATCCAGGGTTCGACCATGGGGATAAAAAAAAGCATGGCCGGACTGAACCAGGACCCGGTTCAGAATCCGGCCGTCGGGCAGGGTCAGCACGGCCAGGGTCCGGCCATATCGGTCTTTCTCGGATTTTTCGTTCATCATCCTGAGGTCCACGCCCCGAACCAAACGCC
>RZZR01000387.1 GCA_009929795.1 Deltaproteobacteria bacterium
CATCTTCACCCTGCCTTTGGCCACCGGCGCCGGAGCCCTGTATTTCGTCGCGGCCCTGCGCACCCGGAGCGTGGGCGGCTCCTTTGCCGTGGCCGCCCTGCTCATGGCCTTCTGGATGGTGTCCATGATCGTTTTCAAGGAAGGCCACGCCGACCCGTTTCTGGTCACCCTTCTCGACCCGTCCGGGTTTGCCGAGGCGGAACATCAGGTGGTCGATCAGTGGACCCCGCACGAAAAACGCTCGGCGCTGCTGGCCATGACTCCGGCCCTGCTCTGGAATCGGCTGATCTGGGGGATCTTTCCCCTAGCGCTCCTGGCCTTCTCCATAGTCCGGGCCACCAGGGAACACCTGACGATTGAACGAGGCGATCGATGTCGGACCGGTCGAAACAACGACAGCCACAAGACTGTCTCTTCCCTTGACGGCGTCCATGTCGGGTTCATCACTGATCCATCCTGGTGGAAAGCTATGGCCTTGGAATCCCTCTGGCAGGTCCGGCAGATCGCCACCCGCCGCGTCTTGTGGATCGCCCTGGGCTTTCTCGTCCTGCTGGCCGTGGCTGCCGGGTTCGCCCACGGCATCAACCATGCCTACGGCCCCATGATCGCGCGCTCCGAGTACATTTCGCCGATCCTGCTGAGAACCTTCTACTTGATCGTCGTCTTCATGGTCGCGGCCCTGGTCGGCCTGACCGCCCGCCGCGACGAGCAGCCGGGCCTGTCCGAAATGTTCGATGCCGCGCCGGCCCCGGGCTCGATCCGCCTGGTCGGGCGTTCGGTCGCGGCTCTCCTCGTCACCCTCGTCTGTGCACTGATTCCAGCCATCGGCGCGATCATCACCGGTCTGATATTCACTCCGGGAACCTCTTTCCTGTTGCCCATTCTCCACCAATCGACCGTTCTGCTGCCGGCGATTCTGGAGCTGGCCGTCATTACCCTGCTCCTGCACTCAGTGATCCGCCATTCAGGAGCCGCCCATGCCGCCTCGATCCTGGCCGCCTTCATCATGGTGGTCAATTTCGAAGTCGGCCTAGTCAACTACCCGCCGCACCAGATCGGACGCGGCGTCCAGATCGCCATTTCCGGCCTGACCGGATTCGCGCCATGGGCGGAGAAACTGCTGGCGGGCAACGCCTTCAAACTGGCCCTGATCGTCGCCCTGCTGGGTCTGGCCGCCG
>RZZR01000388.1 GCA_009929795.1 Deltaproteobacteria bacterium
GTGCGCGGATCATGGGTCCAATGCGGGCGCACGTGGTCCAGATAGGCCCTCAGCACCGGGTAGATCCAGGGCGCGAAGACGGGGAGATGCCGATCCTTGTCGCCCTTGCCGATGATATGCCAAATCCCCAGTTCCCCGTAATCCGGGCACTCGGGGTCATAATCGAAATCGGTGACGTCGGCCTTGACCAACTCGGACAGGCGTACACCGTAAGCGTAAAACATCGCGATGATGGCCCGATCACGCAATACCACATACTGCCCGGCCCCGGTTGCTCCGGTTTCAACCGCCTCGACAAATTCTGACTCGAGATAGTCCAGTACCTGTTGGACTTCTTTCGGTGAAGGGTTTGAAAGCATTTTCTTCCGTTTCGCGAAACCCCTCACCAGCGCCCGGCTGGATTCGTTCGTGATCTGCTGGAACGAAGCGTCCGGGTACTTGATTTGGATTTTGTTGGCGATGTCTCGGTCGGCCAAGACCGCGTCACAGAAGTGTTTGATGTAGTGGTGTCGGCCCCGGATCGTCGCACGAGACAGATTGCGGACCGCGAGACTGGTCAGGTACTCATAGAGTTGACTGGACGACCACATCCAAGGCGGTGTCTTCGTGAACTCTAAAAAATCGGTGATGGCGATGACTGCTTGTTGGCCGCTTTTCGGTTTGTTTCCATCGCGGCCCACCTTGTACAGGAAGAACAGCTCCAGCAGGAGGACGACGTCTTTCGCCGCCTTGCCGCCGCCGAACAGATCGTAGGCCCGCCGCAGATAGGTCTCGATGCCCTCGGTGGCATGACGCTTGCCGACCCTCCCTTCCGGCGGGGAGGAGACTTTAAGCACCACTTGCGTTTCTCTGCTCAAGGCAGTCAGACCCCCATTGCGGTCGCTGTTCCCATAAAGACTATCACAATTCCCCTATGATGGGAATTTTCGCCTTATGCGGTGAGCGTCCAACTGCCTGATCGACCATGCCGACACCCCTGTTGCGCAGGTGCCTCCATCAGGTCAGGGGTCAGTTTTCCCTATATGTGGGAATTACTGCCTGCTGGCGGGGGAAAAATGGGGCTTAATGGAGGAAAAAAAAAAGCCCGGCGGGGAGCCGGGCTGGAAACGTCTCATGATGAGAGAGACGAGGAGGACACTGGTATCGATCTTTAAAGTCTCGGACTCCGCCAG
>RZZR01000389.1 GCA_009929795.1 Deltaproteobacteria bacterium
TCTCTCAGCCGCCTTCACTGCGGCGATGAGGGCACCATACGATTCAAGCCTCCCTGATTCCTTCGTCCTCTTCAGGGTCATGGGCAACCCGGTCGAGGTTATCCCAACCATCCCAGTTCATGCCGGTCACCGGACACTGTCGAGGGACGAGTTGCGTCGTTATGTGACGGCATTAACGCTCCGCTGGACGCCCGGATCCGGCTGGACGCCCGAGGGGCTGGTCGACCGCTGCCTCCTGCTTGCGCTTCTCTCGGGAGGGCAACGGATCGCACAGCTTCTGCGGGTGACCGAGCAGGACTGGAATAGCGACGCGAATATCCTCCGGCTGTGGGACGGGAAGGGAAGACGAACATCCGCCCGTGAACACCTCCTCCCGGTCGGTCCGTGGGCAGCATATGGCGGGTACCACCGGGAAGTGATCGAGAGCCTTCTCCCGGCTCTGAGCGTCCCGGCGGGAGGCGGGCACCGCCGTAGGACCGCCATAAGCGAAGCTGGACTGCGGATGCGTCAGCGGAGCGTGGAGCGGAGCGTGGAGCGGATGGAGGATGCTGGCGCCGCTCCCCGGCTGCTCTTCACCTCAAGGATGGGAGCACCGGTCTCGCCATCGACGCCTGGTAAGAGGGTGTCGGAAATCGCAGAGCAGCTTAAGGGCGCTCCCTTCACCGTTCGAGACATCAGGAGGACCGTCGAGACGATGCTGGCTCGGATGGGGGTGTCACGGGACATCCGGGCGCAGCTCTTGAGTCATGGACTGGCCGGGGTCCAGAACCGGCACTACGACCGGTACGAGTACCTGGATGAGAAGCGGGCCGTGCTGGCGCGGTGGGAGGAGGAGGTGGTGAAGATCGTCCGTGACGGCTCAGGGACTGACTGTGCCGGGATGCCTTCAGACAGTTTGGAGGGCATGTAGGGCCTTGATTCCCCGTTGTTGGAGTGGTGGTAAAACCTTCTTAGTTTTCAGGGGTTTGAATTACTGCTCCCTATATGATGAACTTCGAGGCGATTTTTCACTGTGGCATTGGTCTTCCAAGGCCATCGCCCTCGGCCGCCTGTTCGTGGCGAGAACCAGGTCCAGGTAAGTCTTTGATTCCTCGTTCCTTCAGCGGTGCCAAGGTCAACAGGTAAGTCTTTGTTTCGAGGGGGGGTTCCGATTTGGGCCACCTAAGTGAT
>RZZR01000390.1 GCA_009929795.1 Deltaproteobacteria bacterium
CCTCGCCGTCGCAGGCCGGACAGGCGTATTTGGGCCGGATATGGCGCTCCACCCGCATGACGGCCGGGACGTAATCGAGCTTTTCGGAGACCTCTTCGCCGATGCGTTTCAGACAGGCCCCACAGGCGCAGACCTTCTGGTCTTCGGGCAGGTCATGGATAATTTTGATGCGCGGCAGATCATCCGGGAGAGGCTTGCGCCCACGCTTGGCCCTGGTGTGGGCCGGGATCTCAATGACGGGCACTTCTATCGGTTTCGCCTCTGTGATCTTGATCAATGGCAGAGGCAGAATGCCCTGGAAGAGGTCTTTGGATTTTTCGGATTTGGGAGCATACAGGGCAGCCTGCAACAGGGCCACTCGGTCCTGGAGGTGGTTGATCTGTTGGTAGTAATCCCAGATAAGATGTTTGAGTTGCCCAACGTCATCAGGCAGGTTTTTGATATCGCCCATGCCTTTTTCCATAGACGCAATAGCTTGAAATAGCAAGAAATTTAAGCTTAAAACAGCGATTTATATGTCAGATTCGGATGCGCTCCGCGAGGATTTATCGTGAGGCCATCGAGGAGCCAGCCGAGCTGTTGCGGGGTGACGTTCATGACCCCGGCCGCGTGCTCCGGCCAGCAGAAACGATGCTTCTCAAGACGCTTGAACCAGAGGCAGAAGCCGTTGCGGTCCCAATACAGAACCTTGAGCGCATTACGTTTGCGGTTACAGAAGACGAAAAGGTGCCCGGAGAACGGGTCCATATCCAGGATGCCTTGGACCGTCATGCTCAGCCTGTCGATTCCGGCCCGCATATCCGTGACACCAGGGGCGAGATAGACCTTGGTCGCGGGCATCCTCAGCATCGGGGCTCCAATACGGACAGAAGCCTGGCCAGCGCCGCCTCGTCAAAGTCCGCCGGGATGTCCAGGGCGTAGCGATTGCCGACCAAAAGACCGATAGACGGAAGCTTCGGAACCAGAGTGAACGGAAGGGGAACGATCGGGGTGGACGCGTCCATTGTCGCCGTGCTCGACTTGCGCAGCCAGTAGCGAAATGAACTGAGATTAAGGCTGTGCTTAGTGCAGTACCCGGCCCTGCTCATGTCGCTTTGCCGCCACTGCGCCACATGGGTGAACCACCAGGCCGCACGCTTCTGGCCGATATGAGATTTCATGAT
>RZZR01000391.1 GCA_009929795.1 Deltaproteobacteria bacterium
GCTTGCAGGCCTGACCGTGGAGGACGGGACCGTGACATGGACGGCCCGGGAAAACGTCTGCCTCGCCTCGGCGGCCCTGACCGAAACCGACTTTGCCCTGGCTGACGGAGCCATTGACGGGCGAAAAATCAGCACGGCCCAGAAAAGCGAAAGGACCGTCCTACGGGATGGGACGGCCTCGCATACGGCCCTTTTAAGGTCCGACACCCGGGAGCTTGTGCTGGTCACGGAGTGCTTGGAGCAAGTGCTGACGAGCGGCAACCTGATCAACATTTTACCCATCACGGACACGATCAGGTCGGCCACGGCCGAGGGTTAGCGTGTGGCCTATACGCCCCCGGCAGGGGATAAAATCAGGGGTCGGTTCGCCTCCCTGGATTGGGTGGCCCCGGATGGCGGCCAGATCAGGGCCCGGTTTTGCGGAGCATGGACCCGGCCCCGGGGCGATTATGTCAACGCCCATTTCGGGTTCCCGGGGACGTTCGGAGATGAGCTTGTGGCCCATTTCGGCTGTCGGTTCATCTGCTCCGAGGCCCTGGACATCATTCCCCTGGCCTTGGCCCATGCCCATACCCTTTCATCCTCGCTCCTGGCTGAACTCGCTCAAATCCAGCCCCAGGCTCTCACGCACGGGCAAACGCTGTCGGAGGGGCGGCTGTCGTTTGCGATCCTGTCTTATGGGTTGGCCCATGCCCAGGACCTCAACGCCCCGGCCCATGAGCAAACCCACATTCTCAGGACCCCGGGCATTGAACACTTCAACGATCAATTTTCATTTGTCGAGCCCCTGCCCGCCTATCGCAAGCCCTCCCGGTCCCGCTCGGCATGGGCGGCCCCGTGGGACAAGCCCCAGGCAAAGCCCCGGCCTTTTTTGGGCCCGTGGGATGGACAGGTCAAAACCGACCGGCCTGTACGGGCGACGCATGCGTCGCCCCTACCCGAGGATATGGCCTTGCTTTCCCCCTGGCTTGCCCTGCCCGAAAAGGACAGGCCTGTACGGGCGACGCATGCGTCGCCCCTACCCGAGGATATGGCCTTGCTTTCCCCCTGGCTGGACATCCAGACCAAGGACAGGCCTGTACGGGCGACGCATGCGTCGCCCCTACCCGAGGATGCGACATGCCTCTTGCCCTATACGGCCC
>RZZR01000392.1 GCA_009929795.1 Deltaproteobacteria bacterium
AATCGGCCAGGCCTTCATCTCCGGTGCAGGCGTTGGCCTGTCCGGCGTTGACCAGGACGGCCCGGGCCGTTCCGCAGGCGAGGTTCTCCCGGCAGGCCAGGATGGGGGCGGCCTGGAAGCGGTTGGTGGTGAACATGCCGGCGGCCGTGGCCGGGCGGTCGCTCAAGACCAGGGCCAAGTCGTTTCGGACCTGATAGCGGAAGCCAGCGGCCAGAGCCGCAAAGGAAAAGCCTTGTGGAGTCGGATACATGGAGTCTCCGTGACGTGGTTGGACAAAACGATCAAGCCTGCATATCCATCAGAGTACCCAGCATGTCGGCCCGGGCGGAGATGGCCTTGACGTTGGCTGTGAAGGCGTGCTTCGTGGCGACCATGGTCGTGAATTCACGGACAGGATCGGTGTTGCTGGCCGGGACGAGAACCTCTTCCTGCTCGACTCGCCCGTCGCGCTCCACGAGCCGCTGTTCGGGGACCAGGGGCCCCGGAGTGGGATCCTTGGTGATGGAGGCCACCCGGACACCGCCCTGGGCCTGCTCCTGGAGATGGACCCTGGAGGCCTGAAAGCGGTTGGTGTTCATATTGGCCAGGTTGTTGGCCGAGACCGCCTGGATCGTGGACAGGGCATCAAGGGCCGAGGCGTTGACGTACATGGCTGACCTCCGAAGGCGTGGCCGTGCTGGGGCCGTTTGAAATTTGGACCGCGTGCGTCCAAGCCGAGAGACTTTAGGACGTCAAAAAGGGAATTGCAACTCGGTCCCGGGCAGATATTTTTGGGGTTCAAAAGGTACGAAATGATCATTTCCACGCATTTTTCTGCCAATGACGGTGGGTAGGGCTTGATAGTGTTTGATTTTTTGGGCATTGGCCGACAAAGGCACACATTCAAGACCACAACGGATAAGGAACCATGGGCCGAACACATCTGATAGTCTCCGCCACGAGCCTCGAGGAGGCCAGAGATCAAGCCGTTTCGGAACTGGGAGTCCCGGCGGATGACATGACGGTCATCGCCCTGGACGACGGACGGTACAGGGCCGAGTTGGTCAACCACGATGCGGACGTGGAGGTGGAGATCTCCCCGGATAAATCCTTCGTGACCATTGCCGCGTACATTCCGGCAAGGGGAACGGGGCGGCC
>RZZR01000393.1 GCA_009929795.1 Deltaproteobacteria bacterium
CCGCTCTCGGATGAACCGTAGATCTCGACCATCATGCCCAGGCCCTGGCGCTTCAGGGACCGAATGATGTCGGCCGGACAGGGACCGGTGGAAGTGGTTCCGATGACCCCGGCCGGAAAACGTTCCCTGGTCTCGGAACATAGCCGCCAGAGATGAGGGAAGCCGACGATGCAGTCTCCGGCCCTGGACTGCTTGACGATGGTCGACGGTCTCTTGAAGCGGTAATCCTCCAGGCCGGCCCCGAGGACCTTGGGGATGAGGATCGTGTAGATGAAGCCGTAGATGTGGTGGGGAGGGACCAGCCCGATGACCCGTTTGGAGCCCCTGAGCATGTCGGCCAAGTGGAGGGCGTCCTGCTCCAGGAAATAGTACTCCCGGAGGATGGGCTTGGGCTCCCCGGTGCTGCCGGAGGTGAAAAAGGTGATGACTTCGGGCCGAGATCCTATTTCGCGAAGCAGGAAATCGGCCCATTGGCCCAGGCTATCCAGTCCGGCGAGTTCCGAGGATTTTTCGGACGGCAGGCCAAAGAATCCGGCCACCCGTCCGGTCACCAGGGTCAATTCATCCTGGGAAAAGGCGAGGGGATCCTGGCCAAGGGTGCTCTCCGGAGAGAGCTGAAGCTCGTCGCCGAAAACGTCCGAGGTTTTGCGGAGTTTTTTGATTTCGGCGAAGACAAGGGACCGAACGATGAAGAAATAGTCATCTAGGTTCAGTTGGATACGATCCATTTAGTCCTCCAGGTGTGGGGTCGGTCAGGGGATGGACTTTGTCTCGGAAAATACCGCGTTCCGGTCGGCGCGGATCGCTTCGAGCAGATCCTTCGCCTCTTGGGGATGGAGCTTGATGCTCGAATAGTCCGGTTCCCCGGCCACTTTTTGCAAAAGCAGCCCGTCGCGGTCATACCACTGGACCAGCAGTCCCCCCAGAAAATATCCGTCCGCCCGGGCCGTTGCCACGGACTGTGCGCATCCAGGCCGCCAAAGGGGCAGCACGATCTGATAGACGTGACGGCCGGGAAAATCAGCCTCCATTCGTTGCAGGTGGTCTCCAAGATCGTGTCCGGCCCAATTCACGGTCATTCTGACCAGCTCGGCGTGATCCATGGGCTCGACCAGGGCCTTGGTGGGTTTTT
>RZZR01000394.1 GCA_009929795.1 Deltaproteobacteria bacterium
CTCCGGGAAAAATTGTCGTGGCCGTCCTGAACGGTGAGTTGACGGTCAAGCGTCTGGTCCGGCGTGGGCGATCCCTTTTCCTTGCCCCGGAGAATCCCGACTACGAGGCCATTCCCGTCCACGAGGACCTCGATTTCCTCGTCTGGGGCGTGGTCGAAGCCGTGGTCCGAAAACTCAGATGACCAGACTGGTCCATCCTCGAGCATCGTCTTCACCCCGGTTCTACGCCCTGATCGACGGGAACAATTTCTACGTCTCCTGCGAGCGGCTCTTCGACCCATCGCTGGAACACCGTCCGGTGGTCGTCCTCTCCAACAATGACGGCTGCGTCATCGCCCGTTCGCCCGAGGCCAAGGCCCTGGGCATTGCCATGGGGGAGGCGGCCTTTCTCCGCAAGGCCTTTTTTCGCCAAAACAACGTGATCTCCCTGTCATCAAATTTCACGCTCTACGGGGACATGTCGGCTCGGATGATGTCCGTTCTCTCCCGGTTTTCCCCCGAGGTGGAGGTCTATTCCATCGACGAGTGCTTTTTGGGCTTCACGGCCCAAAGCCCTCGAGATTTGGTCGGGCTGGCTTCGGAGCTTCGACGCACGGTGCGTCGGTGGACCGGAATACCAACCTGCGTCGGCCTGGGCCGGACCAGGACCCTGGCCAAGGCCGCCAACCGACTGGCCAAGAAGAACCCCGCCCTGAACGGAATCTGCCTTCTCGGCACGGAGGCCGAGATCGAACGGGCCTTGGCCGGTATTGATGTTGGGGACGTTTGGGGAATCGGGCGGAAATCGGCCCGGTTCCTGAACGAGCGCGGTATCCTCACCGCACTGCAGCTGGCCCGGATGCCCGATGCCTGGGTCCGGAAAAACCTCAGGGTCACGGGCTTGAACACGGCCATGGAACTCAGGCAGATTCCCTGTCTGGATCTGGACTTGGCGCCATCTCCCGCGAAGAGCCTTGTCTGCTCCCGGTCGTTCGGCGCTCCGGTCAGGGACAGGGAATCGCTTTGCGAGGCCCTCTCGTCCTTTGTCCATCGGGCCGGGGAACGCCTTCGCGCCAAGGGTCTCCTGGCCGGGACGATCCAGACTTTTGTCGGCACCAGCAGACACCGCCCGGGCCCGCAGCATTG
>RZZR01000395.1 GCA_009929795.1 Deltaproteobacteria bacterium
CGGGTCCGGTGTCCGCAGCACGATGTCCGGCGGGTGGAGGTGCCCTGGGCCCGCAAAGGGAGCAAGTTCACCCTGCTGTTCGAGCAGGCGGCCCTGGTGCTGGCCCGGGAGATGCCGGTGCTGACCACGGCCCGTATCCTGGAGATGACCGACAAGAAGCTGTGGCGCATAGTCCTGCACTACGTCAAAGCCGCCATGACCAGGCTGGATTTGAGCACCCTCAAGGCCTTTGCCCTGGACGAGACCAAGGCGCGCAAGAGGCACCGGTACGTCACCGTGTTCATTGATCTCGACCGCAAGGAACGGCCCGTTGTTTTTGCAGTTCCCGGCAAGGGCAAGGCCACCCTGAAGGCCTTCAAGGACCACCTGATTGCCCGTGGCGGCAGAGCCGAGAACGTGGTCGAGGTGGTCTCCGACATGTCGGGCGCGTTCATTGCCGGTGTGAAGACCCATTTCACCAACAGCGCCCAGACGGTGGACTGGTTCCATGTGGTGCAGGCGTTCACCAACGCCGTCAAGGACGTTCGCCTCGCCGAGGCCAAGGAAACCAGCATGCCCAAGGCCGCCCGCTGGGCCACGCTTAAGAATGCCGAAGGTTCCTTTACCGAGGCGCAGGTTGCCGCCCTGAACGAACTGGTCACCATGGACCTGGAAACCGCCAAGGCCTGGCGCATCAAGGAGATGCTCCGCTGGGTCCGCCGGGCCGAGTCCAAGCAGGCAGCGAAATGGCGACTGACGAGGTTTGTCAACGAGGCCCGCTCACTCATCGCCGATATCGACCTGCTCAAACCGGTTCGCACGGCTCTGAACACCGTGACCAGACACCGCGATGCCATCCTTGCCCGCTGGGATTCAGGCCACAGCAACGCTCGCATCGAGGCGCTCAACGGCATCTTCCAGGCCGCCAAATGCCGGGCCAGGGGATACCGCAACGATGACACGTTCATCAGCATTATCTACCTGCTGGCAGCGCCCATACAGCATCTTCTGAAATCCACTTGAAACGACGAAGAGCCAAAATAACTCAGCCCCTTGCTCGAGGTGTTGTGCAGCCAACAACGGCTACCACCGACATTGATCCCGGTCTCGTCGACGTGGACCACCGGCTCGCCGGC
>RZZR01000396.1 GCA_009929795.1 Deltaproteobacteria bacterium
GTCGGGGCCTCCGTAGGCCGAGGCCGGCATGAGGCCGATCTCCATGGCCGTTTCCTTCAGGCCGGTCATGGCCGCGAATTTCTGGGTGACCACCTGATGGCAGGGGGCCTCGCTGAAAAAGACCTCGACCGCATGCTTGGGAATGAGGGTGTCCTTAATGAACTCCTGCAAGGCCAGGGCGACTCTGGTGCCCCGGTAGGCCGGATGGACCACGTGGGACCCGATCTCATAGACCCCGTGATGGGGGGCCGAGCTGCGGAACAGGCTTCCATAGCCGACGATATCGCCGGCCGGCGTGCGGGCCACGGCCCCGTGAACCAGGCCCAGCCGGTTCTCCTCCAGAAGTCGTTCGGGGATGTAGTAGGCCTCGAAAGGGAAGGATGGGCCATGGACCTCGTAGAAGAGATGGGCCACACCCCAGGCGTCCTTGGACCTGAGGGCCTCCACGCCGAACTCCTGGCCGGCGGCCACTGGTTTGTGTTCGGATTGGATTTTTTCCAGGGCCTGCGTGAGGGTCATGGTTACGGGCTTGGTGTCGATGGTCCAGTCGGCCAGCTTGCCCATTTCGTTTGTGGGCAGTTCCGGGCCAAAGGTGATGGATCCCGGCTGCTCGACCCGGTGCAGCATCCCGGCCAGGTAGACTCGGAGATCGTCACGCATCTTCGGCCCGGCCTCGAATCCCGGGGCCAGGACGACAAAGGCCTTCAGGCGATCGCCCTCCTCGGGGCGCATGAGCCGCACGGCGCAGTCGGCCACGGCCTCGTGGGCCAGCAGGGCCTCGCGGATCCGGGCCGGATAGACGTTGATCCCGGCCACCTGCACGGCGCTGTCCAGGCGTTTTTTGACGACAAACCGGTTTTCATCGACCCATTCCAAGGCATCCTGAAATTCAAAGGGCTCGGACTGGCCGCCGTGTTCCAGTTCACGGACAAAACGGTCTTCCCCGAATCGTTTCCAGGTGGCCATGAGGGTCAGGGGGTCGTCGGGACTGAAGCGATAGCCCATGGCCCCGCTCTCGGATGAACCGTAGATCTCGACCATCATGCCCAGGCCCTGGCGCTTCAGGGACCGAATGATGTCGGCCGGACAGGGACCGGTGGAAGTGGTT
>RZZR01000397.1 GCA_009929795.1 Deltaproteobacteria bacterium
TCCGGGAGCAGGCTCTCGGCTGACCGAACCCAAGACCAATCCGAACAGGGGCAGGCAGGCCTGCCCCTGAAAGACAAGGTTGCGGCGCAGGACCACGGCCGCAATTCAAGCGAAAAAAATCCCTGACGGGGCACACCGCCCCGATGGGCTGTTGTGCCCCGTCCCATGGAGGCACGACATGCTCTACAGCAGAGACACCAGCGGGTGCTACCAGCCCGCATCCAGGGACACCATCCTCGCCGCGGCCCGCAGACTGAGCAGCTGTCAGCTCCGGCGCGGGGCGGCCATCACCTCACCCCTTGCCGCCAGGGAGGCCATCGGCCTCAAGCTGGCCGGACTGGAATACGAATCGTTTGCCTGCCTGTTTCTCGACGGCCGCCACCAGGTGCTCGCCTGGCGGGAGCTGTTCCACGGCTCGGTCAACCGGACCACGGTCCACCCGCGCGAGATCGTCAAGGAGGCCCTGCGCCTGAACGCCGCGGTGGTCATCCTGGCGCACAACCATCCCTCGGGCAGCACCCTGCCGAGCAGTGAGGACATCGAGCTGACCCGGGCGCTCACCGAGATCCTGGCGATCATCGATGTGCGCGTGCTCGATCACCTGATCGTGGGCGAAGAGATCGTCGCCCTGACCGAAACCGGCCACCATCAACCATGAAACCCGTTGGGGACAGACGCCCCATCGGGCTCGTCCCCCGGCACCCAAGGAGCGAGATCATGCAACCTGACAAACCATCCATCTACGAGCAAATCACCGGCAAGATCGTCACCGCCCTGGAGAACGGCGTCAACCCCTGGGCCAGGCCCTGGCACACGATTCACTCCGGGCCGTTTCGCAATGCGCTCACCAACCGGCCGTATCGGGGCATGAACGTGCTCCTGCTCAATCTGATGGCGCTGTCGCGGGGCCATGTCGACCCGCGCTGGCTCACCTTTCGCAATGCCGAGCAGTTGGGCGGCTATGTGCGCAAGGGAGAGAAGGGCGCGGCCATCGTCTTCTGGAAGTTTTTGCCCGCCCGGGACCGGGATGGCGAGACGGAACCGGCTGCGGCCAACGATGACGACCACGAACCGAAGAAGGTCCCCTTTGCCCGCAGCTACCCGG
>RZZR01000398.1 GCA_009929795.1 Deltaproteobacteria bacterium
ATGTTGTCCCACCATGCCAGTCGGTATCCGCACCCCGGGCAATGGGAAGGAGGAGTGACGATCGACATCCCAGCCAGATATCGATGAATGCAGACGTTGTAGAAGCTGCCCAAAGCCAGGCCCAGGATGAGCCCGGCCAGAGCCGTGAAGGCCGGGGGAAGTGAAAGATATGGCATTGACGCGTCCTGGGTTTATGAGTCCTTGTCTTGACAGGGGACCCGGGCCCCGCCCATAATTTTCGGTTGCAGGGGCCGACCGGATTGGCTGGCATGGCCCCCGGACGGCGAAAGAGGACCAATACACAACTTGTCCGGCGAAATCCAGCCCACCCGAGGCGCCGCCGAACCCCATCATTCCCCGCATTTTCGGAGGACCCCGCATGGCCCAAGCCTACCGCTTTTTCCCCGATGCCGGTTCACAACCCCTGGAAAAGATCCAGCTCCAGGGGCTGCGATGGACCGTCCGCCACGCCTATCACGGCAGCCCGTTCTACCGGAAAAGGCTCCAGCAGGCCGGCGTCGGACCCGATTCCATCGAGACCCTGGACGACATCCGCTCCCTGCCCTGCACCACGGCCGACGACCTGCGGGCCGGATATCCCTTCCCCCTGCTCAGCGTTCCCGAGGAACAGGTGGTCCGCATCCACGCCTCGTCCGGCACCACCGGCAAGCGCAAGATACTGGCCTACACGGCCCGGGACCTCGAGGAATGGAAGCTGATGATGGCCCGCTGCTATGAACTGGCCGGCCTGACCACCCTGGACAGGGTCCAGATCGCTGTGGGGTATGGTCTGTGGACGGCCGGAGTCGGATTTCAGCTGGGTTGCGAGCATTTCGGGGCCATGGCCCTTCCTCTGGGCCCCGGCAATCTCGAGTTTCAGCTCCAGTTCCTGGAGGATCTCCAGCCTACCTGCGCCTGCTGCACGGCCTCCATGGCTCTGCTTTTGGCCGAACAGGTCGAAAAAAACGGCCTTCGGGACCGGCTGTCCCTGCACACCCTCATCTTCGGGTCCGAGCCCCACACTCCCAAGATGGCCAAGCGGATCAGAACCCTCCTGGGTGTCCGGGAGACCTTCGACATCACCGGTC
>RZZR01000399.1 GCA_009929795.1 Deltaproteobacteria bacterium
TCGACCAGATGGCCGATGTGGATCGGCCCGTTGGCATAGGGCAGTGCGCTGGTGACCAGAATCTCTCGGGGGCTGCCGCCCTGGATGTCGCGGGTTTGACTCATGGATGGGCTCAAGTGGATCGGATTTAGGGTCTCGAACGATGCCCCAGTATCTCACGGGCCGTCCTGGTCCGGACAGCGCGGCCCCGCCCCGGGCTTTTGCGTCCGGACTTGATTTAAGGCACGTCCACACCAAAAGTCTGCGGGAACTTTTCCGACCCGGGGTCCAACATCCCGACCCGCCGAAAAGCATCTGTCTTGTGTGACCCGGTAGTGCCGGGCACATCCATCTATCCTGGAGTACCTCATGTCCGAACCCACGAAAGAAGCCGTTGAAGCTGCCATCAAGGGCTTTAAGGAACCCCATCTCGGGCGCGATCTGGTGGCGGCGCATTCGATCAAGGGCATCGAGATCGAGGGCGGTCAGGTCCGCATCAAGGTCGTCTTGGGGTTCCCGGCAAAGACGATCTGCGCGGGCATTGCAAAGACGCTCGAAGAGGCTGTTCTGAAGGTCGATGGCGTGGAGATGGTGCAGGTCGACGTGACCTGGGAGATCAAGTCGCACTCGGTTCAAAAGTCGCTCAAGCCGATCGACAACATCAAGAACATCATTGCCGTCGCGTCGGGAAAAGGCGGCGTCGGCAAGTCCACGACTGCCGTCAATCTCGCGCTTGCGTTGTCGGCCGAGGGCGCGAGTGTCGGCATCCTGGACGCCGACATCTACGGCCCGTCCCAGCCGCGCATGCTCGGGATCTCAGGCAAGCCAGAGTCCAAGGACGGCAAGAGTCTGGAGCCGATGAACGCCTACCACCTCCAAGCCATGTCCATCGGCTTCCTCATCGATGAAGAGACGCCGATGATCTGGCGTGGCCCGATGGTGACCCAGGCCCTGGAGCAGCTGCTCAACGACACCAACTGGTCGGATCTCGACTATCTCGTCATCGACCTGCCGCCGGGTACGGGCGACACCCAGCTGACCCTCGCGCAAAAGGTGCCTGTCTCGGGCGCCGTCATCGTCACCACCCCTCAGGACATTGC
>RZZR01000400.1 GCA_009929795.1 Deltaproteobacteria bacterium
GTCCACGCCCACGGCCGGGGCTTCTCCGCACAGGCGGGCCAGCTTCTCGATGTCCTTGGCTGGCACGCCGCAGATGGCGCTCATGGCCTTGGGGGTCTTGTCCTTGACATGGTCCTTGACCTTGTCGAAGTCGCCCTTGCGCACCCATTCCTTGACGAACTTTTTGTCGTACAGCTCGTTGGCGATGAGGTAGTTGATCATGCCCAGGAACAGGGCCGTGTCGCCCGACGGGCGGATGGGGATCCACCAGTCGGCCTTGGCCGCGTCCGGGCTGAAGATGGGGTCGACCACGATGAGCTTGGCGCCCCGGCCCTTGGCCTCAAGGATGTCCCTGGGGACCGAGGCGTCGTCCAGGCAGCCGAAAGCGTGGCGGCCGCACAGGAGTATGACGCCGTCCTTGGGCATGGTGAACCAGGCTGGCGGGATGTGGTGGTTGGGCACACCGCCCCAGCATTTGATCTGAGCCACGATCTTGGCCGAGTCGCAATGAGGTAGACCCGTGTTGATGTATCCCCCGTAGGCGTTCAGAAAATGCCACTTGGGGTCGGTCAGCGAGTGCGGGAAGAAGCTGTAGGTCAGTTTGTGGGCCTCGCCTCGATCATACAGGCTGCGGAGTTTGGCCTCAATGGTGTCCATGGCTTCGGCCCAGGTGATTTCCGAGAATTTTCCCTCGCCCCGCTCGCCAATTCGCTTAAGCGGTTTTGTCAGGCGATCCTTGGCGTATTGCAGGGTCACGCCGGCCATGCCCTTGACGCAGACTTTTCCGCGGAAGCGGGGATTTCCGCGCACCTCGGTGACTCGTCCGCCATGGATGCGGGCCTCGATGGCGCATTCGGCCTTGCATTGGTAACATACCGTCGGATACCAACCGTCCTTGGCCATGGTTGCCTCCTTGTCGCGGCCCGGCCTCGTGGTCCGGTCCGCCGGTTGAACATGCCCCGGGTTCATTCCCGGGGTCCCAAACCCTATTTGTCGTCCTCGGGCCATTTCCCGGGATAGTCCGGATGCCTCCATCGGTAGGCCCGCACCGTCATCCAGACTAAGACGGCGCAGACTGCGAAGGTCCCCCAAAC
>RZZR01000401.1 GCA_009929795.1 Deltaproteobacteria bacterium
TCCCCCTTGTTCAGCTCCACACTCACCGATCGCAAAATGGTCTTGCCGCCCAGGCTCTTGCAGATGTCCACGGCCCGAAGCACAGGCTCGTTCTGTACGCTCATGATCGTTTCCTTGCTGTTCACGGCCGTCTTGACCTTCGGCTAATGGCCATAACCCGGAATGCGGACTTTTTTCTCCAACATTCGCAGGCTGTTGACCCCGATCCAGGTCAGGATGAAATACAGAATCCCGGCCGTGATATAGAGGGGCAGATGCTCATAGGTCCGGGAAGCCACGAAATGGGTCCTGGCCATGATTTCTGGGGTTCCCAGAACAAAGGCCACTGCCGAGTCCTTGAGAAGAATGGAGTATTCGTTTGACCAGCCAGGGATGGACAAACGCAGAGCCTGGGGCAGGATGATGGACCTGATGGCCGTCAGATCGCTCATTCCCAAGGCGCTGGCGGCCCTGAACTGTCCGTGGGGCAATGAACCCAGAGACCCCCGGAATATTTGAGACTGATAGGCGGCGCTGGTCATGCCCAGCACCAGGCTGGCCGCTGAGATCGCGCCCAGATTGAGCCCCAGAAAATTGCACAGGCCGAAATAGAAAAGAAACAGTAGCACGAGGATAGGAACGCCCCGAAAAAACCAGACATAGAGACCCACGACCCGTCTGGCCCAGAGCGGGCCGTAGACCTGGATCAAAGCCATGGGCACACCCAGGATGAACCCCACAAGCATGGCCGCGACCACGCAGACCACGGTCACGCCCGTACCCTGAAGCAAATAGGGCAAGGCGCCCCACACGATGCCGAAACTCTCAATCATGCGGCGAACCAAACGACAAGAGGCGTGGGCAGAACCCGCGCCTCTTGCCGGTCGATGCGGCTTGTGGCCGTCATCGTTTTCATTTTAGAATTTTTACAGGCCGTGCTTGGTAATCAGTTCCTGCCAATAGGGGTCGGCCTTGAGCATCTCCAGGCCCTTGTTCAGCTTGTCCAAAAGATCAGTGTCTTCCTTGCGCACGGCGTATCCGAAACCCTCCCCCTTCATGCCGAAGGCGCCGAGAATCTTGACGG
>RZZR01000402.1 GCA_009929795.1 Deltaproteobacteria bacterium
AGGGAGCCCCGGGCGATTCCGAGAGCGCGGTGGATGCCCAGCTCGATATGGACGGTCTGGGTGCGGAGTTCCGCAAGGTCCTGGCCGAGGCCGGGGGTAAATCCGGGAACTTGGCTTTGCGGCGAATTCTAGGCTGGGACGAGGATATCTACGAGATCGTGCGCAGCGTCTTGCTGGCCGAGGGGATTATCGAGACCGGTTCGGGCCGGGGTGGGTCGGTCGTCCTGAAGGAAGACAGGACGATTTAAGCGCCCGTGCCCGAGGTTGAGTATCAGATCTCATGGTCGGGCCGCATTTGTGGGCGAGATATGGGGCATCTCGAAAAAATGCGTTCAGGGAGCGAACCCACGTATTCGCGTATACTGTCTACAATGGTCGAAAACGGATTATAAAAAATCGGCCCAATTTTTCAGTCGGGGGGGAGAACACGATGAAATTGCGATATGCGATGAGCTGGGTTTTGGCCTTCGGCCTGTTTGTTTTATCTTCTCTGCCGGTCCAGGCCGAATCTCCGGGCGGCTCCGTCGGGGCCTTGATCGAATCGGGAAAAGAGCACCGTCTATCAGGCCGACATGAGATGGCCGCCGAATCGTTCAGACAGGCCGTGGAGATCGAAAACGACAACGCCGAGGTCTGGTTTTTCCTGGGTTTAAGTTACAACGATCTCGGAAGGCCCGGGGATTCCATCCAGGCCTTTCTGGAGTATGTCCGTCTGGATTCGGAGGACGCCAGGGCTTGGTACAATCTGGGAATAGCCTATGGACTGGCGGGCCAGCAGGCAGAGGCCGCCGAGGCCTATCAGAAGGCCGTCCTCATCGAGCCCGCTTTTGCCGAAGCCTGGTTCAATCTCGCGGTCGTCTTTGGAAACCTCGGGCAGGGCCAGGACGAGGTGGACGCCTATCGCCGATGCCTGGATGCCGATCCGGACAATGCGGACGCATGGTACAATCTCGGGATCGCCTATGGGCAGAACGGCCGACCGGAAGAAGAGATAAAGGCCTACAAGCAGGCCCTGCGCATACGGCCCAACGATCTAGACACGTTGCTCAACCTCGG
>RZZR01000403.1 GCA_009929795.1 Deltaproteobacteria bacterium
GTCTGCGACACGGCCGTTCGGATCAGGCAATCGGGGATCATCGAGGTCAAGGGCTTCGCCCAGCAGCAGGTCCGAGCCGACATGGGCGTCTGGAAGGGCTACCTGACCGTACGCGGCCAGAACCTGGCCGAGGCATACACCAGGCTGGAATCCGAGATGAGCCAAGTTCTCGACCACCTCAAACGGCTCGGCTTTTCCACGGATGCGGTGGCCGTCGAACCGGCCATGACCACAACCCTGTACCGGATGAACGATTCGGGCTTCCAGACCAATCAGGTCGAGGGGTACCAACTCCAGCAATTCGTGGAGGTCGGCTCCGGAGAGGTGGAAAAAATTGCCACCCTGGCCACCGAGGCCGCCGGACTGGTCAAGACGGGCATGGAGTTCATATCCCTCCAACCCGAATTCTATGTGTCATTTCTGGAAGAAATCAAGCTCGGCCTCATCGCCCAGGCCACCAAGGACGCCCTGAACCGGGCCGGACAGTTCGCCGAGGGCGGAAATGTCAGGGTCGGGGCTCTGCGCTCGGCCACCCAGGGGGTTTTCCAGGTCACGCCGGTCAACTCCATGGACGTTTCGGGCTATGGCATCTACGACACCAGGACCATCGAGAAGAGCGTCAAGGCCGTGGTTACGGCCCATTTCGCCATCGAAACCGGAGCATAGGGCCCGGGAAACGAAAGGATCGTGGCCATATGAAGATTCTCATCACCGACGACAGCGCCTTCATGCGCACCTATCTGGAGCGAATTCTCCAGGAGTACGGCCGGTGCCACACGGCCTCCAACGGCCGTGAGGGTCTGGACGCCTTTCGCCAGGCCATGCTTGGCCGAGAGCCCTTCGATCTCGTGGTCATGGACATCGACATGCCGGAAATGAACGGTCTGGAGGCCACCAGGCGCATGCGCCAGCTGGAGGACATGGCCAAGAGCGCTCCCGGGGAAAAATCCAAGATCGTCATCCTCTCCCGCTACGACGACAGCGAGCGGATGATGGAGGCCCAGTTCGAATCCGAGGCCGACATGTATCTGACCAAGCCGGTTGAGGAGGC
>RZZR01000404.1 GCA_009929795.1 Deltaproteobacteria bacterium
AGACCAGCCTGACCATCGCGCTCGACGCCGTCAGCCAGGAGGCCGCCCTGAACAGCCTGGTCACAGCCCCCCTGTCCCGCGCGAACGGCCCCGAGTTTAGCTGGCGCACCCCTACCTTGGGGAGCCTGGGTAGTTTCGCCCCCACCACCACCACCAAGATCCCGCACGCGGTCACCATCGCCGCCTCCAGCGCCGACCGCCAGGATAGTTACCTGGTCGTCGGCCACGCCACCGACACGAGTAAGGACTTTGCCCAACAAGAGGAGGGTCTCTGGTGGGAGGGTCTCTATCCCGGTGATGTAATGGGCTACGTCCTGCCGGGCGGTCAGAGCGCGGATCTCGCGGACCTCGAGACGGACGACGGTGATATCACCGCTTTTCTGGATCACACCGGCATGGATGTTGTCTGTAACAACGTCGGCCAATGCCTAGTCGTTTGGTCGCAGTCCAAGAACTGTCGCGAGGCCACGATCAACAGTATTACCATCAAAACTGATCCCTGGGATGCTGGTGGCTATTTGGGACTCTTGGCGGATATTGCGCTCTACCTCCGGCACGACAACAACTTCCTCGAACCGGGCGAATCCGACTTGGAACTTCTGAACGAGCAGTCGAATATGGAATTCAATATCCAAAGGGAGGTAGCGAAGACTTTTACCTTCTGCGGCAACGGTCACATCGAAATCTTGTTACAAAGGATATGGAATTCCAGTAACCCCACCCCCGAAAACGACCCTCAGTGGATGAGCTCCATCGGGCTCGCTAACCTACCAGACGGCACGCAGGCTGTCGAATCCTCGAAGACGTTGGGATCTCTCAGTCTTAAGGTCACGCTCGACCTGACCATTAAGAAGCCCACGCCCCTCTTCCGGGTAGTGGGTCGGGTCGTGGAACCCGGCAGGGTCGCGGAACCCGATTCCGGTATGGCTTGGGTGGGGGATGTTCCAACGTCGATCACCGACGCGACGACGAATGAGACGAAGGACTGGGGGCCGGTTGTGTCCAGCGACGGCACTGACTTCCTGGTCGCATGGGAGCGTGCAACCCCGT
>RZZR01000405.1 GCA_009929795.1 Deltaproteobacteria bacterium
AAGGACGGCACAGCCGTGGTGGCCACGGAAGTCACCCGGTCCTCGTGGATGTGGGCCGTGGTTTTGACCGGACCGGAGGGCGTGTCCACGATCACGACCCGTTCCGGGCCCTCGGCTGGGATGTTGCCGGTTTCGATGAGAGTGGTCACGGCTCCGATGGTGGCATGGCCGCAGAGGTATGGGTAACGACGGGCGTCCATGAAGACGAGGCCGAAGTCCCCCTTGTCCGAGGTCGCTTCGGTCAGCAGGGCGGCCAGGAGGTCGCGGTCACCCCGAGGCTCCCGGGTCAACTGAAGTCGAATATGGTCAAAATTGCCCATGAAGTACCGACGTTTGTCCTCCATGGTCTGGCCGGGGATACGGCCAAGTCCGCGGACAATGAGCCGGGTGGCCTCGCCGCCGGTGTGGGAGTCCAGGGTCAGGATGCGGTGGTGGAAGCGCTCGGGCAGATCGGTCCGGATGTCGTCGACGTCCAGGCCCCGAACTGCCGCCGACGTGGCGTTCACTAGGCCGGGCCTTCCTCGGCCAGAAGGCCGCAATGCCGGGGCGGGATGTGAAAGACGATCCTGTCGCCGACGCGATAGGGCCTGGTCCGGACCATGCTGATGATGTGGAACTGGACGCCCGAGTCCAAGGTGACGAAATAGCTGACCTCTCCGCCCATGTAGCTTCGGTCGGCGACTTTGCCCTCAAAGATGGTGGTCGAAGACTCATCCACCTCGTCTCCGGGCTCAATGATATTGAACTTCTGGGCCCGCATGTTCAGGGTCACCCGTTGGCCTACGGGCCAGTTCCCTTCTTGTTCGCAGAGCACCTCCTGACCGCCCTCCATGCGGGCTGTGATCAGCTCCCCGTCGATCCGAACGGTCTCGGCCGGAAAGAAGTTGGACTGGCCGAGAAAGTCGGCCACAAAGAGGTTGGACGGGCTGTCGAAAACTTCTTCTGGGGCCCCGACCTGCTGCATGACCCCGTCCTTCATGACCACGATCTTGGAGGACATGCTGAGGGCCTCGCGCTGGTCGTGGGTGACGAAGACGGTAGTCAGA
>RZZR01000406.1 GCA_009929795.1 Deltaproteobacteria bacterium
ACAGAAGACATTTATGAAGCACAAGAGAAATATTATTCAGCCAAAACAGCTTTGGACAATGAATGGTATTCCGCTGAGATAGCGGCCCTGGAAGATATTTTGAACATACTTAATGGCGGTGGATCGGATACATCTGGAGAGGGTTCAGACAGCGGCGGGGCAGACAATACGATTATCGACGATACCACGGGCACCAGTCCGCCGGTGCCGGAGTATAACGACATCCCGAGCTGGCCGGACACTGTTGTGCCAGAAGAGTATTTTCTACCGACTCACCCGGAGTATAACGACATCCCGAGCTGGCCGGACACTGTTGTGCCAGAAGAGTATTTTCTACCGGCTCACATGGAAGAGCAGATCAAGCTGCTCAGCGGCCAGATGCGGACCTGGACCGACAGCCTGTATGCCGCGTACACCAACAAATCAGGGCGGGGGCTGGGATACAGTCAAATCGATACCAGGCGCTATCTGGAATGGGCGGACAGGATCGCCCTGGAACAGAATGAACAGATGCTGAGCCAGGGGGGATTTGATTTTTGGAACAGCCAGACCGAAGGCGCGTTCCTGTCGGCAGTGGCCAGCGGTTCCGGGTTCCGGGACGGCGGGATCATCTCCGGTCCCATGTCCGGGTATCAACTGCCGGGCACGGAATTTCACGGCACCGAGGCCATCATCCCGCTCGATGCGCCCGAGGATCGCGACGGCAACCGCAGCAACTACATGGCCTCCGGCCTTATCCAGTTGCCCGGCAACGACCGGGAGCTTTCCCTCTACGCTACCGAGGCATACTACGTCGGTCCGGCTGGCCGCCTGCGCCGGTTCACTTACCGGGTGGATGGGTTTGTATCGGTGCGGGCCGGGGCCGAAGGCGGCGAACTTCTCACCAAGCCCGTCACCTTCGCCGGCGAGAAGCTCGTGTTGAACTTCGCCACGGCTGAAGGGGGGAGTGTGCGGATGGAAATCCAGGACGAGGCGGGCAAGCCAATCAACGGCTTCACCCTGGCCGATTGCATTGCTACGACTGCCCGCCTCC
>RZZR01000407.1 GCA_009929795.1 Deltaproteobacteria bacterium
TGGGGCTCTGGCCTGCCGGGTCGCCGGGTTCGATGCCCAGGCCGTGCTCATACCCGAGCCCTTCGGGCCGACCATGCTTACGGCCCAGCCAGGAGTCCTTTGGTTCCGGGTTTCGGTCCGGGGTCGGGCCACCCATGTGCTCCAGGCCGGGGCCGGGGCCAACGCCATTGAGAAGTGCTGGCCCCTGATCAAGGCTTTGCGTGATCTTGAGGCCGAGATGAACCGCGAACCCAGGCCCGGACCCTGGGAGGCCATGGAGCACCCCATTCATCTGAACGTGGGCCGCATTCAGGGCGGAGATTGGCCTTCGACGGTGGCGGCCGAGGCTTTTTTCGAGGCCAGGCTGGCCTTTCTGCCGCCGACTGGCTTCAAGGACACGGCCGAGCGGATCAGGCTTTGCGTGGCCCGGGCGGCCGTGGCCGATCCCTGGCACGAGAATCATCCGCCCCAGGTCGAGTTCTTCGGATTCCGGTCAAAAGGCCATGTCGTGTCCGGAACCCCGGAGCCCTTCCGGGTCTTGGCCGACTGCCACCGGAGCCTGGCCGGTTCGGCCCCCGAGATCTACACGGCCACCTGCACCACGGACCTGCGGGCCTTTTTTCTGTCCGGACCGTCCCGGGCCACCTGCTTCGGGCCGGTGGCCGAGAACATCCACGGCCCGGACGAACGGGTCCGCCTGGACAGCGTGCTCTACACGGCCAGTGTGTACGCTCTGTTCCTGGCCCGGTGGTGTGGATTGACGGAATGAACTTTACGGCGATGGAGGAACGATGCGAGAGGTGGTGATAGCCGGGTATGTGCGGACGGCCCAGTCCAGATCGAGACCCAAGGATCCGGAGCGGGACTGGTTCCACGCCCTGCGGGCCGACGACCTGCTGGCCCTGGTCCTGCCCGAGGTTTTGAAGAGAACCGGAGTCGAGTCGGCCGAAGTCGATGATCTCCTGGTTGGTTGCGCCTTGGGAGTGCGGGAGAACTGGACCTTTGGCGGTCGGACCCCAGTCTATCTGGCCGA